>WTIF01000056.1 GCA_011522845.1 Deltaproteobacteria bacterium | reverse complement strand
CCACAGGCCTTGACCGCCTGCAAGTCAACTGGTGCCAATAAACGGGGACGATCAGGATTCACTGTGGGCTCTAGTGAGTTTGCCAAAATTTCTACCAACGAACCCAGGCTAGGCCCTGTAGTTTGAGCCACTGCAGCTGCTGGATCGGTCTGTTCCTGCAGGTCACGAACAGTTGGGAAAGAGGGAGTGATATCGAGCAAGTCCCCATCCCGATAAACCACCACACAAGGCCCAGAGACCTCTGGGTTCCAAACACGGCCGACCAGGCAGGCTTGCTCTGCATCTGTCGGGAGAATGGCTGCGGCTTCCAGTTCCATCGTTTCTCTCCGTTAATGTGACGTGTGTTTTCAGTTCTTACTCAAGTCAGCCGGCAACAGGGCGTCCGGAAAGTTCTGGTAACAGACGGGCCGGACAAAACGCCGGATAGCCATGGTGCCAACCGAGGTGGCTCCAAAATTGGTGGAAGCCGGATAGGGCCCACCGTGCACCATGCTATCGCAGACTTCCACACCTGTCGGGAATCCGTTGACCAGCAGGCGGCCCGCCTTGCGCTCCAGCGTTGGAAGCAGGGCTTGAGCGGCTGGAATGTCTGAATCTTCTAGTTGCAGCGTGCAGGTCAATTGTCCTTCCAGGGCCTCGGCGATTTGTAACATTTCCTCTGGACTTTCCGCTCGAACGACCATGCCCAGCGGTCCAAAGACCTCATGGCCAAGCTCTGGATTCGCCAACCAATTTGCTGCAGTGGTCTCCAACAAGTAGGGACTGCCACTACGCTCAAGTCCCTCACTGGTCAACAATGCAGTTACCCCACTGACTCCCTGCATTCGTTGGCAGCCCTGGCGATAGGCATTGGCAATGCCATCCGTCAACATCGTTTGTGCAGTGACACCAGCTAGTGCTTCCTGGCTGGCTGTGACGAAGGCATCTGCGTCGCTACCAGAGAGCACCACTGCAATGCCAGGATTTGTACAGAATTGACCGACTCCCATCGTCAACGAGCCTGCCCAGCCCTGACCAATCGCTTGGGCACGCTGAGCCAATGCACCTGGCAGCATGAAGACTGGATTGATACTGCCCATCTCAGCAAAGAATGGGATTGGCTCTGGACGCTGCGCACAAAGATCGAAGAGAGCCCGTCCTCCACGTAAAGAACCAGTGAAGCCCACAGCTTTGATACAAGGATGCTCGACTAGTGTCTGGCCAACATGTCGGGCGTTTCCTTGAACCAGGCTGAAGACACCTGCTGGCATCTTTGTAGCCTCAATCGCAGCCCAAATCGCATCTGCCACAATTTCGCAAGTGCCTGGATGTGCTTCGTGTCCCTTGACAACCACAGGACAACCCGCAGCGAGAGCAGAAGCGGTATCACCTCCTGCCGTGGAAAAAGCCAACGGGAAGTTCGAGGCACCGAAAACCGCCACTGGACCGACCGGACGCTGAACCATCTTTAAGTCAGGTCGTGGGAGAGGTTGACGATCTGGCAAAGCCTCATCATGACATCGGTCCAGGTAATCCCCATTCAAAATGTGCTGAGCGAACAATCTCAGTTGGCCTGTCGTTCGGCCTCGTTCACCTTGAAGTCGGGCTGCAGGCAAGCCGGTTTCGCTGGTTCCAATCTCAGTAATAGCATCACCCCGTGCCTCAATCTCATCAGCAATCGCATTGAGCAGTTCGGCTCGTTGCTGCCGAGACGTTTGAGAAAAAGAGACAAAGGCGGCTTCTGCAGCGACACATGCCTGATGTACCTGTTCTTCCGTCGCCACGCTGAAGGATTGTGGGGCTCCGCTGACTGGTTGCGAGTTGAAACTGTCCTGGCTACGGACCCAGTTACCATTGATCAGGTTGGCGCCTTGTGGAATAAAGCTCATCAGTAGATCTCCAATTGAAAGGAATGACGGAACAGTCTTCTGGTATATCCGTCAGGACAATTAGGCTGAACGAAACAGCCAATACAAACAGCGGCACGGTAGCTGACTAAAATCTTAAGGAAGCAAAAAGTCTCTCGAATTTCGCTCCGAACAGCAAGGAAAAGTCACTGGTAGGCAGTTGATCAAAACAGCCGCCGTTCAACCGTGTGAGCGGTCAGCTTCTTCTACTAATTTATCGATCTTCTGACGGAAGGCGTCATCCACCGTAAAGTAATGTCCATCTTCATCATGTACCGAGACACCAGTACGATGAAATAGTTGAAGGTGTTTCTGGAAAGCACGGATATCTCGAATCGGACAATCTTTTCCCTGATCATCCTGGATATTGATAGTTTTTAGACTCATGTTACCTCCGATTACTGAATGAAAATATGAATGATGGGTATTTTTCGCGGTGACTTACCACCTACTTGATCGCCCTGACGAAATCGATTAGCAAGCGGTTTTCAGTCAGTACATTCTATTGATTGATGACATCAATCAAAGATTCATTGAGAAAACGCTTAGGACTAGCTCTCTGCAACAGATGCCTGTTGTTCTTGAGCCTCACTTTTCTGCTGTTTCTTCCACATTTCTGAGTACTCCCCTCCGAGCTTCAGCAACTCTTCGTGACGACCTCTTTCCATGATCTCCCCTTCTCGGAGAACAAGGATTTCATCAGCGTCAATGATCGTAGAGAGACGGTGAGCTACGATCAGTGTTGTCCGTTCCTTGGAAACCTCACGCAAGGATTCCTGGATTTCCTTCTCCGTGTGAGAATCCAGGGCTGAGGTGGCCTCATCAAAAATCAAAATGCGTGGGCCCTTGAGAATAGTTCTGGCAATCGCAACCCGCTGTTTTTCTCCTCCAGAGAGCTTCAGACCACGTTCGCCCACCTCAGTTTCGTAGCCCTTGGGCAAACTCTCCACAAAGCCATGAATCTGGGCCAATTGAGCGGCTTCCTGCACCTGCTCCCAAGGTGCCTCTGGGTTCCCATAGTGAATATTGTAGGCAATCGTGTCGTTGAACAGCACCGTATCCTGAGGAACTACGCCGATCGCTTTGCGCAAGCTCAATTGGCTGACATCTCGGATATCCTGCCCATCGATAGTGATTCTCCCCTGATCGACATCATAAAAACGGAACAAGAGTCGTGAAATCGTTGACTTGCCAGAACCACTGGGCCCAACAATCGCGACCGTTTTCCCTGGTGGGACCTGGAAGCTGATATTTTTGAGAATCCCACGTTCCTCACTGTAGCCGAAGAAGACATTCTCAAAGTCAATCTGACCCAGATCCACCTTCAATTCCTGGGCATTCGCTGCATCTACTACGTCCGGTTTGTGCTCCAGCAACTCAAACATCTTGTCCATGTCCACTAGACTGCGTTTGATTTCTCGATAGACCACGCCCAGGAAATTCAGCGGCAGGTACAGTTGGATCAGGAAGGTATTGACCATCACAAAGTCACCGATCGTGTTGTCTCCGCTGATCACTCCAGCAGCAGCCATCCACATCACGAGAATCAATCCAACAGCTACAATTGCACCTTGACCAAGATTCAGTAACGACAAGCTCGTCTGACTGGTCACAGCAGCCTTCTCATAACCGGCTAGTGCTTCATCATAGCGTCGATATTCATGCTCCTCGTTGTTGAAGTACTTGACCGTCTCAAAGTTGAGGAAGCTATCAATCGCCTTGGTGTTGGCCTCCGAGTCCTTCGCGTTCATCGTTCGTCGAAACTGTAGCCGCCAGTCTGTAATGATTTGTGTGAACAGGACATAGGCCACGATCGTACCGGCTGTAGCTGCCGAGAAGCGCCAATCAAACTGCACAAACAGAATCACCGTGACCATCGTGATCTCAATCAGCGTTGGCAAGATATTGAAGAGGATAAATCGTAGCAGAAATTGGATACCCCCCACTCCTCGCTCAATCACCCTCGAGAGTCCACCTGTCTGCCTTTCCAGATGAAATTTGAGCGATAGTCGATGCACATGCCGGAAAGTGGACAAGGCAATCTCTCGCTGAGCGTGCTGAGAAACTCGGACAAAGATGAAGTCTCGAAATTCCACGAAGGCCTGCTGGAGCAACCGGGCACCTCCATAGGCAAAGATCACTCCGAGGGGAAGGACCAGCAGAGCCTCCTCAAATGACAGCTGATCGACTGCTTCCTTGTAGAGAAACGGCACATAAACCGTCACCACCTTGGCCAGCGCCAGACTCGCCAGCGCTAGAATTACTCGAAATTTGAGGTCCAGACGGCCTTGGGGCCAGAGATAGACAACCAAGGACTTCAAGGTTCGCAGGTGATTTTTACGTTCTTCTGAGCCAGTCGGTTCAAAAGAGGAGGTGCTGAATGATCTCATTAGTGAAATTCAATATTCCCCAACAGCACTAAGCTCGTAGGGAAGTTTTACGATTAGTTTTTGCTGGTTTGCAGACGAGGTCGCCAGTCTGGACTGAATAAGCAGAGAGCCATGCCGATACCGGTCACAAGTAATCCAGCGCTGACTCCTGCAAAAACCACTTGGATCGGCCAGTCCATCCAAACCGCTACAAGGCCCACCAAGGAAATAGTCAGGAAGCGTACAATACCAACACAGATCGGCAGCAACAATCGTCCGGTTCCCTGGCTTGCGAAGTACAACGCCTGACCTGCACCAAAAAACCCGTAGAACGGTCCAGCAATCGCCAAATATAGCGCAGCTACCTTGTAGGCTGCCTCATCTGCCGTGAACCAATCCAGCCAAAGTTCTGGCATCACGGCCACCATAACACCAATCCCACCTGTCACCAGGAACGCAATGCTGGCTCCTGCCCAAGCTATGCTGCGGGCTCGCTGAAAATTCTGAGCCCCAACGTTTGCTCCAACTCCAGCAGTCAGAGCCGAACCAACTCCGAACACCAGCGGTGTGAGCATCAACTCCAGTCGACTTCCCAAACCATATCCAGCTAGCGCCGCTGCTCCAAAATGCCCTAAAATTGCCGTGACCACTACCACACTGAAGGCAACGGTGACATTGTTGATCAGGCCAATTCCTCCAACACGCATGATATCAATGAAAAAAACCAACCGTAGCGGGGACAGTTTCAATTGGAGAAGACCTTTGCCTAAGTAGAGACGACTTGCCAGAAAAAGGACCATTCCAGCATGGCAGACAATCATGGCGATTGCTGGACCAATCACTCCCATCTCAGGAAAAGGCCCCCAACCAAGGGTCAATGCACCAGAAAGGACAATTTGACCACTGCAACCAACAATGAACATTCTGGCTGGTGTAAGTGTATCCCCACTCCCCCGAAAGACGGCAGCCAGAATGTAGAGCATCCAAGTAACAGTAGAACCGCCAAAAGCTATTTGGGCATAGCTCACAGCTCCTGTCAGCACTTCGCCAGTTCCACCCATTCCTTGAAAAATCTCTTGTGGGAAGAGACCCAAGGTCAGAATGAAGAGCAATGACATGCTGATACCAATCACCACGGCATGCCAGGCTAGGGCACTCACTTCACTGAGTGCACCTCTCCCGAACGCTCTGGAAATGGCGGAGGTCACTCCTCCTCCAATTGCTCCAGCTGACATAAAGACAATCAATGTTTGAAAAGGAAACACCAGGGCTAGGCTTGCCAATGCCACAGTTCCAAAATCTGCGACAAACCAGGCATCGCAGAAAGTCACCAGGATCGTCATCACGACACCAAGTACATTTGGGCCCGCGAGCCTCCAGAGCATTTGTGAAATCGAACCCTCTAGCAGGAGGGATAGTTGGCGAGAGCTTTTTGGTTGGTTCATTCTGCCTGCATTGTGGATATGTTCTTAGTGTACTCAACAGGCAGAGGAGGGCTACTTTACCAAAAGGAACGATTCTCTAGCTGTCTTCAGAAAGAGACTAATCAGAAAATTTGAGAGGAAGAATACAAGGCCAGTTTTGTCAGATTGCTCAGACTTTCTCCTGAATTGCAAGCGTAAGCATTGTCAGGCATCCAAAAATTAGGGAGATTAAAATGACCAGCCAGAACATTGACACGAAGGCTTTGTCCTGCACCAACCATTTCAGATAGGTATTTGAATGGATCCAGAGAGATTTAACAATCTCTGACCACTGAGATTTGTGAGGCTGTCCCAATCCGTTTCTAACTAGTGTGGGATGGATACTGGCCAGGTTAGAGGGTTGGTCCCCAGAACAAATCAAGGAACCTCCCCTCGCTTAGCTATCCCTACTCTCTCATGTACTAGCTTGTCGCCGATAACTGCGCATGAGTAGGATGGTAAGCCAGCAGATGATAAAAATCGTGAAAGAAGTCAATAGCCAAAAATACAAATAATATGAACTCAGTGAACCATCCTTGCCAATGGAGTAGCCAAAGATAAAGACTCCCCAAAATGCGGTGATCATGAGCCACAACTTGATCAACTTACTTGCCTTCATCGCCCGATTCTCCTCAAAAAAGCCCAACAACTGCAGTAAGGCTGGTCATCATCAACAAATATTTCTGTGGTTGAGCGTTGCTTCACAAGAACGCATATAAAACTAGGTAGCCAACATAGAGAAACAGCAGCAGTCCTAAGAACGTCCAGGTAAATTTCTTCATGGAGTCCCTCTTTCAAAAAAATAAAAGAACCAACCGCTTTTCATCTAGTGCGGAGCTACACTCATGGGTCTTCCTGAAACAGATTTCTTCGGTCTAGTTCAGCCAGAGAAAAAGACCGGAAACGGCGTGCACAGTATGTTTGTTCGAGACCTTTCTTTCTCTATTTTGCCTACAAGAAAACTTGTATCACAAGAATTCGCTCGAACCGAGCATGTGCCATTAGAAAACCACGACTAACTGCCAATTTTGTAGCAGGCCATGCCTTTTACTTCAACCAACAGCACAAAATCTTCGAATCCTATCGGTGTCTTTCAGTCCTTACAAACGGAAGCGTGACAAAAAATTCCAAATCAGCTCATTGGTCCCAAAGCCTGCGACTTGGAGATCGAACCAAACGTGTTCTCCACCAATCACTTGGTAATGCTGTACTTCAACACCTTCTTGTCCTCCAGCATAAACAAAGGAATGTACCGTCTGTCCGCTGCTTATAGTTGTTTCCTTAGTGGGCGAGGATTGGGTCTGATTAAAATCAACCCAATATTCAACCACACCTTCCGCAGACACATAACCACTCGAATCTCCTTTTGGATTAGAGACATTGTCTGATGTGTAGTAGGGCAGAATATAATCTTGGGTCCCATGCAACGTAATAACAGCAGTCGGCTGAGGTGGCTGGCATAGATTACCGATGTCGGTCAGCATGGTTCCAGACACAGAACCGACCGCAGCAATCCGTTCTCCACGATAGCAGGCAAGGCCAAAAGCGAGCATGGCACCATTCGAATATCCGACAGCATAAACACGCTCTTCATCGATTCGGTAGGTCGCGCTCAGATTATCAATTAATGACTCGATGAATCCAAAGTCGTCCACCGTACTTTTGTTGGTTGCGGATGGTGGAGACGGGTTCCAGTGGGGAGAACCGTCGAGCAAGGATCCTTGGGGGTAAGCAAGCAGGAAGGTTTGCTCTTCTGCAAGTTGGCGAAAGTCGCTTGTCAACAAATGGTTGGAGGCAAAACCTCCATATCCATGGAAGTTTAGTAGTAGCGGCACAGCTTCCGTTCCTTCGTAGGACTCTGGCACATAAACCAGAGTTTCTCGGAGAGCGCCAGCATGGTTCAATTCCAGCCATATGGTATCTGGAATGTTGGTATTTGAGGAATCTTTT
>WTIF01000417.1 GCA_011522845.1 Deltaproteobacteria bacterium | reverse complement strand
CGGATTCAGGCAATCTGCTCGGTGGTGAGAAAATTGTAGTCGTACGAGCTGATTCAACTTGTATTGATGCTGGAGCAGCGACTGCAGCAGCAGAGAGACTTGTGACCTCTGAAAAAGTTGTCGCCATCATGGGTGCAGACTGTTCTGGCGTTTCGACAGCCATTGCAAATAATGTAGCTGTGCCAAACGGTGTTCCAATGATCTCTCCTTCGTCAACCTCACCCGCCCTGACAACCATTGAAGACAACGGTTACTTCTTCAGGACCGCTCCTTCTGATGCTCGCCAAGGCCAAGTACTAGCAAAAATTGTTATGGATCGAGGTATCTCTGAGATAGCTGTCACTCATACCAACAATGACTATGGCAAGGGCTTGACGGATTCTTTTAGCAGCGCTTACACCGCGCTTGGAGGGAAAATTTCTGCAACGGTTCCCCATGAAGACGGTAAAGCCGATTATTCTGCAGAAGTAGCCTCCCTTGATGCCTCAGGTGCAGAGGTTCTGGCAGTATTTGGGTATGTTGACCAGGGTGGCCGATACATGATTCAAACATCACTAGACACCGGAGCTTTTGATAAATTCATCCTTGCTGATGGCATGTACGGTGATTCCTTACTGGAAAATATCGATGGTGACCTGACAGGCACCTTTGGAACAGTGCCGGGTACGGCTTCAAATGGTGCAGATATTTTCAAGAAGATTGCGGGGGATGCTGGCTTGAATGCTGGAGGACCTTACACCGGTGAATCCTACGATGCTGCGGCACTTCTGGTTTTAGCAATGCAGAGAGCCCGATCCACGAATGGTGAGTCTATTGCGGATAATCTTTTGGCCGTTGCGAACGCTCCCGGCACAAAAATTCTTCCAGGCGAATTAGCCAAAGGGCTGAGTATTCTGAACAGTGGAGGGCCAATTGATTATGTTGGAGCCACAAACGTTGAGTTAGATGGTGTAGGTGAGACCTTCGGTTCCTACAGAGAGTTCGAAATTTCTGACAAGGCCTTTAAGACCGTTAAATTCCGCTGATAACCCTCCTACAAAACCAGCCCTGATTGGGCTGGTTCCTCCATGTAATC
Source organism: Deltaproteobacteria bacterium (assembly GCA_011522845.1). Classification (GTDB taxonomy): domain Bacteria; phylum SAR324; class SAR324; order SAR324; family NAC60-12; genus JCVI-SCAAA005. Next base: position 6,597 of record WTIF01000417.1, on the reverse strand, counting down.
GGTCAGATACGATTAGTGTTTTTTTCAGGCAAAATGCCTGCGGGCCGGAACCTAAGCACCAAAATCAAAATTAATCCCATCACAACCATCCTCAGGTGTGGAGCCACGTCCACAAGATGCTGACGAAGAGGATTGTCCTCGTTCAGGAATGAATTGAGTGTGCCTGCCGCCCAAAGTGCTGCTGGCTCTGCTTCAATCCAAGCAAACCAGGTGATAAACGCTCCAAGCACTGCTCCCAAGTTGTTGCCACTTCCTCCGATGATGACCATTACCCAAATCAGGAACGTGAACCTTAAAGGTATGTAAGAACCAGGCGTAAATTGACCATCCAAGGTGGTGAGCATCGCGCCCGCAACCCCGATGACGGCAGACCCCAAAATGAATACCTGCCGATGACGGTTCGTCACGTCCTTTCCCATTGCAGCAGCAGCAATTTCGTTATCACGAATTGCACGCATCATTCTGCCCCAAGGAGAATTCAAGGCTAGTGCAGCTAAACCAAGAATTAATATGAGTACTGTAAGGAAGAGTCCCGAGTAGCAAAGCTTGACAAAGATCCCTGAAGCCAACATCACCATCTCTTGGAGGGCTTCCTCTCCAATTTGGTTTGGATCCACTGAATGTAATCTGATGACCAAATCTACGAACCACTGGCTTTGTTGCAGGTCTACTTCGTAAGGGACAGGTCGCTCCAAGCCAGTGACATTTTTCACACCTCGCGTTAACCAATCCTCATTCTTCAGAATGGAGATAATGATCTCTGAGATTCCAAGTGTAGCGATTGCAAAGTAGTCTGAACGTAACCCAAGTGCAATTCGTCCAACCACCCAAGCCAGTCCAGCTGCAGCTACCCCACCAACTATCCAAGAAATTAAGATTGGGAGACCAAGTCCACCAAGAAAACCTGTTTGAGCAGGGTCTACTGCTTCTATATTGAGTGAGGCTTGCTCATAAAAATGGCGTAGCAACGCGTACCCACCGAGTAGCCAAGCCAAGAACAGAACTCTTCGTAGCGTGCCTGATGGTACTTTAGTTCTTATCCACCAGGCTCCCAAGGCAGTCAAAACCAAAGTAAAGAAAGCCAATCCCGTGTCCACTCCGCCAACAGCCCATGCTTCAGCTACTGGAGAGTGAGAAACCAAGACCGCTGCCAGTCCGCCCAAGGCTGTGGAAGCCATCACTCCAGCGTTGAACAAACCTGCGTAACCCCACTGGATATTCAGCCCAAGGGACATGACGGCTGAGATCAAACATAGATTCAGGATCGCCAGGCTTACATTCCAAGACTGAGTGGCTCCTACCATTCCCAACAGAAGAGCCATGATTGCAAAGCTGATAATCGCTCTTTGTGAATTGTTCAAAGCACCCTCCCCTTGAAGAGACCTGTCGGCCGAATCAAAAGGACCAGGACCAGAATCAAGAAAGAGACGGCGAATTTGTATTCCGTGCTCAGCAATTGGATTAAACCATCAGGAGACCAACCTTCAGGACCAAGGTATCTCAGGAATTTTTTGAATGCGTAGGTTGCCGTGACCTCTGAGAAAGCGACAATGTAGCCTCCGAGAATCGCCCCAAGTGGTTGGCCAATTCCACCAACAATGGCAGCAGCAAAAATTGGGAGGAGCAGATGGAAATAGATTAGTGGTTTGTAGCTTTTATCCAGACCATACAGGACACCCGCAAGAGTGATTAGGACAGCGCTGATGAACCAGGTTGCTCGTACTACCTTTTCAGGGTCAATGCCTGAGAGCAAAGCCAGATCTTCATTATCTGAGAAGGCTCGCATTGCTTTGCCCATCTTGGTTTTTTGTAAGAACCAAAATAACCAAGCGACCGCAAGTATCGCCAGTAATACGGTTAAAACCTGCGTCTGCTTCAGAGCTAACCCTTCCTTAAGGCCCGACCATTTTTTAAATTCTCCAGCTTTGATGAGAAATTTTAGACCATCCATGAAAATAATTTCGTCTGTCCCAATGAACAACCTGACGACCCCATTCAGCATGAACATTACCCCAACCGAGGCGATCACAAAGATGACAGGCTTACTCTTCCTTTGACGATAGTAGCTAAATACACTTCGCTCAGTGGCCAAGACTAATAGGCCTGTAATTAGTATTCCAAACGGAAGGGCAAGGAGAGCTGTGGGCAGGATTCCGGCAGTAAGACCAATTGACTGGAACCACCAGGTGATAAAGATCGTGCTGACGGTTGCAAAAGACATCATTTCACCATGCGCAAAATTAGCAAAGCGCATGATGCCAAAAACAATTGTCACCCCAAGGGCACCGAGGGCTAGTTGAGACCCATAAACCAAGGATGGAATGAATACGTAGTTAGAGAGCAGAACAATTGCGTTCAGAAAATCCATCCCTATCCACCAAGAAAGGAGCGACGAACCTCCTCATTGGCGAGGAGCACCTGGCCAGAATCGGTAAAGCGATTCTGGCCAGTCACCAAGACAAATCCCTTGTCAGCGATTGCAAGTGCCTGTCGAGCGTTTTGTTCCACCATTAGAATCGCAATTCCTGTTTTTTTTACCTCAATGATGCGGTCGAATAGCTCATCCATGACAATTGGAGAGACACCTGCTGTTGGTTCGTCGAGCATCAACACGCTCGGTTTCGTCATCAAAGCTCGCCCCACAGCCACTTGTTGTCGCTGACCTCCGGAGAGCTCTCCTGCCGGTTGGAGACGCTTCTCTTTTAGCACAGGAAAAAGCTCATAGACCTGGTCCATCGTATCCGAATAGTCATCCGTGCGAACATACGCACCGAGTTCCAGATTTTCTTCAACGGTCATGCTACTGAAGACATTATTGGTTTGAGGAACGAAGGCCATACCAAGTTGAACTCTTTGTTGTGGGGACATGATCGTGATGTCCTGTTCCGCAAGCGTAACTTTCCCCTTGAGGACCTTCAGCATTCCCAACATCGCCTTCATAGCGGTGGATTTACCTGCTCCGTTTGGGCCAACAACAACAGAGATTTCTCCTCGTTCTGCAGAGATTGTGCAGCCTTTGAGAATATCTCCGGTTCCGTAACCACCAATCAAATTTTCACCGAGGAGGTAACTCATATCTTTTCTTAAAAAACTTGCTTAGCTCAGCCCTGATGAGGCTCCACGACCCAGATAAGCTTCTATCACCCTTTCATTTGATTTCACTTCATCTGCTGTACCTTCCGTTAGCAGCTTTCCTTCAGCCATCACGATCACCGGATTACAGAGCCGGCTGATGAAATCCATATCATGTTCAATCATGCAGAAGGTATATCCTTTCTCCTGATTCATCAGCTCAATTGCATCTCCAATTTCTTTTAGCAAAGTCCGGTTCACCCCTGCACCGACTTCATCCAAAATAACCACCTTGGCATCAACCATCATGGTGCGACCCAATTCCAGTAACTTTTTTTGTCCGCCAGACAAATTGCCAGCTAGTTCATCAGCAACATGTCGGATGTTAAGAAATTCCATGACTTCATCTGCTTTCATGGCAATCTCTTTCTCTTGCTGATGCAGATTTTTGCGTTGAAACCACGCACCTAGGAGGCTTTCACCCAATTGATTCGGGGCAACCATCATTAAATTCTCACGTGCTGTCAAACTGTGAAACTCGTGAGGAATTTGAAAAGTTCTAAGCAGTCCTTCGGAGAACAGTTGGTGGGGTTTGAATCCAGTTACGTCCTCTCCATCAAGCAGGATTTGTCCTTGGTCAGGCGGAAAAGTACCTGCAATCAGATTGAAAAGAGTTGTTTTTCCAGCTCCGTTAGGACCGATTAATCCTGTGATCAACCCTGTCCGGATTTCCAGGCTAATCCCGTTTACCGCATGGACTCCGCCAAAATGTTTATACAGGTTACGAACGGAGATCACGTAGGGGATTTTTCAGTAATGAGTATGAAGTCTTGGCGGGCAAGTAGGACTCCGGAAGTCCAGGTCATCAGCAGAAAAAAATCAAGCACTTCCGGAGAAAAGCAGATCAATGATTAGAAATATTCACTTTAGAGCATATATCGAATCAAAGATAGTCGTAGTTCCCATCTTTCCAGATATAGAAGACATAACCTGGAAGGCTCACGTCCCCTTTGCTGTCAAAGCCCAGTTCGCCGAGAACCGTAGCAAACTTGGTACTGTTCATCACCTTCAAGATTTTATCCATGTCTGTGCTTCCTGCCGCCTCTGCAGCTTGCGCAAAGACTTGGATGGCAGCATAGGTATACAGAACATATCCCTCTGGCTCGATGCCTTTATCACGGAAAGCTTTCACCAATGGGGCTGCAATTGGGTTCTTTCTGGGATCTGGGCTGAAAGTCATCAGTGTACCTTCCCCAGCATCTCCAGTAATTTGCCAGTACTCATCAGTGACCAGAGCATCACCAGATACGAGCACAGTGTTCATACCTTGATCTCGCATTTGGCGAACCATCAAGCCAGCCTCTGAGTGGTAGCCGCCAACGTACAAAACCTGGATGTTGTTCTGCTTCAACTTTGAGACTAGGGCTGTGTAGTCCTTCTCACCCGCGGTGTAGGCTTCATAGAGGGTTTCCTTCTTTCCATATTTGTTCATGGAGGCCATGGTCGCATCAGCCAATCCTTTGCCGTAGGCTGTCTTGTCATGAACGATCGCAATGTTCATACTGCGATAAACACCTGCGAGGAATTTACCTGCCACTTCTCCTTGCTGATCATCACGACCACAGACTCGAAACACGTTTGGCCCACCTTCATCTGTCAACTTTGGATTTGTGGAAGCTGGTGAGACTTGAATGATTCCTTCTTCTTCATAAACCTTTGAGGCTGGAATGGAGGAACCAGAGCAGAAGTGACCTGCCATATAAACCACCCCTTTTCCGACCATTTCATTTGCCACTGCCACTGCTTGCTTAGGGTCACAAGCGTCATCCCCAACTTCTAACTTCAGCATTTCGCCCAGTACTCCACCCTTGGCATTGATGTCAGCCACTGCCATCTCGGCCCCGGCTTTCATTTGTTGACCAAAACTGGCGTATTGGCCGGTCATAGGTCCTGCAGTGGCAACAGTAATCTCTGCATAGGCAGGCACACCAGACAAGGCAGCCAGCAGACCAGCTGCCAGAAGAGTTTTAAATGCCCTCATTTGATCTCCTCATCAGTATGGCCAAATGGCCGGTTTTGCTGCTTGGGCAGCGAAGTGACGTTTTTGGGTATCCCATCCCCTTTAACGTCAGTTGGTACTTTTAGTATTCAGAAAAAATGGACCCTGGTTTTCAAATTGCCATGGGTATTGTTGCACCATCTTTTGTACGTATGTTTTACGAAAGGAAAGTAAAGCAATTGCGACCAAAACAACCGTGTCAACAATATAAGCAGTAAAAGAAAGTAATTCACCCCCGAACAGAGCAAACACCATAAATCTTTCAGCAAATCCGAGTAAAATTCCATAGGAAACGCACTGCCAAATAGGACGCCAAGTTGCTGCAATAGCTTGTCCCATCAAAAAGGCCGCCCCTCCTGCGATCAAGACCGTAAAGATCAGGAAAACAGTCCAACCAGCATCCATTAGTGTGCTCCTCCTTCCAAATAAGCTGCTCGTACTTCAGGTCTGGCAAGAAGTTCTGCTCCAGTTCCAGTCATTGAAACAGCTCCGTTTACCATGACATACCCACGATCCGCCAGCTTGAGCGCATGAAAAGCGTTCTGTTCCACCAGAAAAATTGTCACATGCTCTTCTTTGCTGATCCGCCCAATCGATTGAAAGATCTGCCGCACCAAAATGGGTGCGATCCCAAGAGAAGGTTCATCCATCAGTAATAGCTTGGGTCGACTCATCAACGCTCTTCCAATAGCCAGCATTTGCTGTTCACCCCCTGAGAGCGTACCTCCACGTTGGTTTTTACGTTCATCGAGCCTAGGAAATAAATCGAAGACCTTGGCCACATCCTCATCAAAATAGGCCATTTGATTTGTAGTCGCTCCAAGTTGAAGGTTTTCCAAAACCGTCATTCTTGGAAAAATTCTTCTGCCTTCCGGCGACTGAGACACTCCCATCTGAATGATTTCATGTGTCGGGGCTTTCGTGATGTCAACCCCCTCTAAAACAATTGCACCAGATCTGGCCTGTACCCGTCCACAAATACTCATCAGAAGCGTAGACTTTCCAGCCCCATTCGCACCAATCAGGGTGACAATCTCCCCTTTGTTGATATGAAGATCAACACCACGCAGAGCTTGGATCTTTCCATAAAAAGTCTCTAGACCCTTGATGCTGAGCATCTCAGCCATGGGATGTCTCCCTGTGAAGATCAGAAGCTACCTCTGGTGGTAACTCTTCGTCTTCATCCTCTCCCAAATAGGCCCTGATGACCGCGGGATCATTCCGAACCTGCTCAGGAGAACCCTCAGCTATTTTTCTGCCATAGTCCAAAACGATGATGTGATCGGAGATTTCCATGACGACGCTCATATCATGTTCAATCAGAAGAACCCCAATCTTGTGCTCATCTCGAATGAATTGAAGAAGAGAGTTCAACTCCGCTGATTCCTTCGGATTCATTCCAGCTGCAGGTTCATCCAAGCAGAGCATCCGAGGATCTGTGCACATGGCCCTGGCAATTTCTAGAC
>WTIF01000395.1:16636-26112 GCA_011522845.1 Deltaproteobacteria bacterium | reverse complement strand
ATCGAATGATGATCACATCAACCAAATGATCATCCTCCAATTCAATCGCTGTCAGGCCAATTTCGGACATCTCTGCCGCCACCAATGAGGCCAAATCAAATGATCCATCTTCAATTTGCCGTATGTAAACGTTGCCGAGCAGGCGGAACAGCTTCTGCTCATAAAACGTCTTTGTTTTTTCCATGTCCCCATACTGACCAATCATCGTCTTAAAGCTGATATCGGTTCGTACTTTGGGCATGACAGTAAAAAATTCATCACCGATATGAGATTTGACCCGAACATACTCGTGAATCGTCAAACTCATCTGGTGAATGATATCTGCCTTCAATTCCTTAAAAGAGACATATTCCAGAATATCGTCCAACTGGTTCAAAGCCTCGAACATCTGTACTTGGTACTGTTCACGGATATTTGGCACCGTAATGAGTGCCTGAGCTCTTTCCGTTGTCAGATCGTGAATTTGATCAATATTATTTCCATAGATGCGGCTAATTACGTTGCTAGGTTTGGTATACCGCAAAATGTAGAAAATATAGGGAAAGGCAAAAAAAGCTGAGAGGACAAGAAGAATATGAGTGTTAAAAACTCGGCTGGCAGGACGAACCAGATCAATATCCGCGTAAAGATTAACGAGAATTGCGTGCATCCCTGAAACAATCAGAAACCAAACGTAAATCAAACTGGGTAGATCTTTCATGTAAAGATCAATCAGTTTCGGGATGCTTTGTGAAGCAATCGAGATAACGAGAATCAAAGTGCCAAGGATCATCCCAAGTAAGGCTTGCCAGACCTCAGCACTGAATCCCATATCAACACCCTCAAACCCTTCTGGGAAACTCCCACTAAAGAAGGCAATGACGCCCTTGTATGGTTCAAAGAGGACCGCATCAAAAAGAATGTCGCAAAGAGTGACGAGCAAGATTACTCCAACCAACGATGCGATTGACCTGTTACGATCTGCAAAGGCTAACGCCCGAAAAATATAGAAACTAATCTGCAGAGACGATTTTTGTGATTCCTGTACGGCAGCCTGATCTGAAACTGTATCCATAACCTTCAAACAGTATGATGAGTCAAAACTTCAGAATCCTGTAAGGATTTGCTTTAGTTGTTTGTTCAGCACATTCGATAATTGAGAAATTTTTGAAGAAAAGAATTAGATTGCTATCAACTTCTCGAAACCACAAGCAATAGACGCCCCAACTTAATTGAAGGCTTCATTTTCAATGAGCTTTCCTTCTTCCAAAGAAATCACCCTATCAGCTATTCCCAACACATCACTGCTGTGGGTGGCTACGATCATGGTTTTGCCTGCTTTCCGAATGAGTTCACGAAATAAACGCAACGCTTGTTCCCCAGTTTGCCGATCTAGATTGCCAGTGGGCTCATCAGCCAATACTAAATTAGGATCATGAATAAGTGCGCGGGCAATCGCTACCCTCTGTTGTTCCCCACCAGAAAGTCGATCAGGGAAGCTTTCCAAGCGATCTTCCAAACCCAGTTCCTGCATCAATTCAGCAACTCTCGCTTTGGCAATTTTTGCAGATTCTCCATTTAATTCCATTGGGAGCAAAAGATTTTCTTCAACAGTCAATGTTGGAATTAAATTGAAGGACTGAAAAACGAATCCAATATTTTTTCTACGAAATAGAGTTCTTTGGTGCTCATCCAATTCATTCAACCTAGTCTTCGCTATCCTAATACTTCCTGAGGAAGGTTCATCAATCCCGGCCAGTAAGTTGAGCAAAGTAGATTTGCCAGAGCCACTTCTTCCCAACAAAGCCACGATCTGTCCTTCTTGAATTTTAAGGCTTACATTTCGAAGAACTTCCCGCTTCTCACCACCCTCCAAATAGAACTTGTTCAACTCGTTCAGTTCTAAAAAATCTTTTGCTAAAGCCTCCAAAGAGAATCCTTAATCAAAGTTGACAAGTGACAGCAATCAAAGTATTTTTATCTGCTTTGCTGATGGCGGGAGTAGCTCAGCTGGTAGAGCGCTGGATTGTGATTCCAGTGGTCGTGGGTTCAAGTCCCATCTCTCGCCCCATGGGCGCCTGTAGCTCAGCTGGATAGAGCATTTGACTTCGGATCAAAGGGTCGGGGGTTCGAATCCTCCCGGGCGCGCCATGCCTTCCTGATAAATTACAAATAATTCTAGCACTCCTGCTTCAGCCATTCCTGCTATCAAAAAATCCTCAGCAATCTGATTCATCATCCCACCGCCACCCTGTTGAGTAGCGGCCGCTCTCTCACTGGAAGATGGACGATCGCAGAAAAAGCCCCGACCCCTACGCCAACCCACCAAACTATATCGTAAGACCCGAATTCATCATAGAACAAACCACCTAGCCATACTCCCGAAAAACCACCTAGTTGGTGAGATAAAAAAACCAATCCATATAAAGTACCCATGTACTTAAGTCCATAAATATGGGCTACCAATCCTGAGGTTAGTGGAACAGTGGCTAACCATAAGCCTCCCATCACAGCTGAAAACAATAGAACTGAGTTCGAGGTAATTGGCATCATGATGAAGACTGCAGCCGCAATTGTCCGACCGACATAAATCAACGATAGCAAATTTTTCTTTGGAAAGTATTTTCCGAGTGCCCCAGCGGCTATGGTTCCCAAAAGATTTGCCATGCCAATCACAGCAATGGAAAATGCTCCCAACGCAGACGTCGTTGAGACTCCAATACTTCGTAAAAGGCTATCCTGTGGAATCCCTATGCACATTTCCTCCACTAAAGCCGGGAAATGTGCGGTGATGAAAGCCAATTGAAAGCCACAGGAAAAGAACCCCAAGAAAATCATAATGTAGCTCGGATCCTTTAGTGCTCTGCCACAAACTTCTACTAGGCTCTCCTCAAACTCTTGCTTAGTTGCAAAATTGGTTGATCGCAAAAAAGGGAGAACAATTAATACCAAAAGAATCGAGACTGCAAAAACCAGAAAAACTTCGGACCAAGGCATTATCCCAAGCAACCAACTAGCTATCGGAGGACCAACAATTTGGCCAGCTGATCCAGCTGCTGTTGCAATTCCCAACGCGAGAGAGCGATTCTCAGGATTCGTACTTCTCCCTACGACAGCCAAGATCACCCCAAAACCTGTCCCAGCGATTCCAAAACCAACTAAAATCTCTAGTATTTGAAGGGCTTCTGGAGTGACGGCATAGCTGCTCAAAACTAAGCCTACAGCGTACACAAGGGCCCCAAGTACAATTGCTTTTCGGTCTCCCCACTTCTCTGCAATGACACTGAAGAGCGGCTGACCAATTCCCCAAGCAAGATTCTGAATCGCAATTGCCAGAGAAAACTCAGAACGAGGCCAAAGGAAATCACTGCCAATAGGGACCTGAAAAACCCCAAAACTGGCCCTAATTGCAAAACCAACCATTAGAATAACGCAACCAGACAACAGCACTGGAGTAAACAATGATGCTTTATCGTCTGAATGCATAATCAAAAAAACTCTGACTTTCTGGAAGGAAGTGGGGATTCTGGTAACGGAAGATGAATCAGCGGTGGGAGTACATTATTAAAAATGTCAGCTAGCTTTAGTAGACATTCCAGCCTGGTGCATGCCAGGCCGGAGAAGCAGCTATTTTTGGAGTTTAGGCTTTCAACCTCTCGACTTCCTCAGGTTTCATCTTGGTTGCTGCGGCAACAACGTCGATGTTCATACCGGTTTCACTATTTACGAGCCTTCGAGCAATTTCAACTCGCTCATGTTCTTGGCCACGCAGCATTCCTTCTCGGTGGCCTTGGCGCCCTTTTGCTTCAATTGCTTCCATAATCCGATCCCGAATTCTTTTTCGAATTTGATCCACCGGAATGATTAAGGCTGCCAGAATAAGAACCATCAGCCACTCGCCAAAGCCTAAACCAACCGTTCGTAAAACCTCACCTCCCAAGTAAGTGAAGAGAATTTGGAGGAAAAAGATTAAGCCAACGACCCGTAAGAAATTCTTGTTCTCACCAATATGCTCAAAAAGATCTGTACCCTCTGTACGTGAATTAAATTTATTGAAATTGTTGATGAACACAAAGAAGGCAAAAAATGCTGTCAAAAGTACAGCATCTGGATTGTAGCCTGGATCTGTTGGTAGTCCACAGCGGCTTTCATCACAGGCAAAGAAACTACTCAGTCCATCACTCGTCAAGAAGAACAAACTCATGATAGCCATCGCAATCCCATTCGTGAAAATCGCAGACCACATATCTGGAGTGATCAGTGGAGCATTTTTGGGGATTGGTGGTTCCTTCATGTAACGGCTTAAGGCAGCCTCTCCAGCGAATGCAATGGCAGCTAGAGTATCCATGACAAGGTTAATCCAAAGCATTTGAGTCATGGTAAGCGGCAGGTCCACCCCAAAGAAGGGGCCAAAGAAAGCTACCAAGATCGCTGCAACGTTTACGGAAAGCTGAAAGATCAGAAACTTTCGAATAGATTTGAGCAAAGTCCTACCATAAAGAACAGCACGAGTCAGTGATGAGAAATTATCATCCAAAATGACAATATCACTGGACTCCTTTGTCATTTCAGTACCACTGCCCATGGCAAACCCAACATCCGCATTTTTTACGGCGGGTGCGTCATTAACGCCGTCTCCCGTCATTCCGACAACCCAATTTCGTTCTTTGGCAGCTTTTACAAGACGACTTTTATCGGTGGGTAGTGCTCTCGCCACTACACATAGGTTAGGCAGCATGTCACGAACCTGAGAGTCAGACATCTCTCCCAGTTCTGTGGAGGTTGTCACAACAGGATTATCCCCTTGGATAATTCCCATCTCTTTAGCGATTGCGCGCGCCGTATTCTTGGCATCACCTGTAATCATGACCACCCGAATTCCTGCTGCTTGTGCCTCTTGAACAGCTACTTTCGCTTCCTGACGAATTTCGTCCCTCAACCCGAAGATGCTGACTAAAGCAAGATTTTGAGGCAGGGTAGGATCCTCACCAATTGACTCATCAGTCACTGCCAGTCCAATCAAACGCATGGCTCGCTCGGACATTTTATTCATCTCGTTCAGCAAGTTTTCATGCGAAGGTAAAGGCTGGCGCTCTCCGTTTTCGTCTATATAGGCTGTACAGTTAGCCAGGACAATTTCTGCGGCCCCTTTGACCATTGTGACCGACTTCTTTCCTTTTACCTGTGAGGCTGAAAATTTATAGAGGCTCTTGAAGGGGATATTTTGGACGAGTTCTACATCGTCTTTTTCCTTTAGATTCTCATCCAAGTATCTAAGAAGGGCTTGTTCAGTTGGATTGGCCCCGACAATGACAGGTTTTGGACCAGTAGTGTCAATGGCAGCGCTGGTATTGTTGCGCAAGGAGAAGATAATTTCATTGCGCAGACCATCAGGAATTTCATCAAGCTTAGAGTGGTGTTTGCCTGTACCGTCTAGAGTATCAGCAACCTGTAATAAGCCCTGTGTCAGGGTTCCAGTTTTGTCAGAAAACAAAACCGTTAGACTACCGGCTGTTTCTATTCCGAGTAACTTCCTCACGAGAACTTTAGCCTTCAACAGTTTACGCATGTTCATCGAAAGGACGGTTGCGATCATCATTGGGAGTCCCTCTGGAACGACTACCACGATGATGATGATGGCTAAGACAATTGCCGTGACGATATCATGGACAATTTCTCCAAATGGCTGTGAAAAGTATACACCTACACTTTCCGCTTCAATGAAGATGTGATTGGACATGAAAGCAAAGGCAATCATCACAGAGCCAATGTAGCCAAAGCGGCTGATCTTTTGCCCAAGATCTGCTAGCTTTTCCTGCAAAGGAGACAATCGGTCTTCAGCTGAGACCAATTCTTTCATGGTCTGGCCATATTTAGTTTTGTCTCCAACAGCGGTCACTAGCATCACGCCTTCGCCATCGTCGACCAAGGCAGCACGTGGAAGTTCGTTTCGCTCCTCGTCAATCTTGTTTGGGTCTTCGGCTGGAACTTTCTTAATCGGTTCTGATTCTCCAGTAAGGGCGGCAGCATTTACTTCGAGCTTTCCTGCGAGCAAGTAGCCATCAGCTGGAACAGTATCGCCTGGTTGTAGAACCACATGGTCCCCAGCAACCAAGTCGTTGATGCTGATCTCCTGCAGTGTGTTATCCCGGAAAGTTTTAACTTTTACTAATGAGGCTTCTTCGAGAAGTTTTTGAAACTCGTTCTCATTACTATATTCTGACCAGGTGGCAACGAGAGTGGCCAACGCCACAGCTATTGCGATTCCTACACCCTCATACCAAGGAGCAAAGCCAATCACTGAGAGGAAAACTGTGATCCCGAGCGCCGCAATCAAGATGATAATGATTGGGTCTTTCAGGTTTGCTAATAGCTTATCGGAAAAGCTTTCTACCTCCTGCGTTGTTACAGCGTTTGAACCATTCTGATTTCTCGACTGCAGCGCTTCTGCTTCAGTCAAACCAGGGTACTGAAATTTCATCTAGACTCCTTAGTAAAACCTTGATTCATCACTTTTTTGAAATATTTTGACATTATGGATGCTAGCAGATTTTTTCCCTTCGTAAAGCTATTTCTACCGATTTCTTCCCTAGTCCGCTTATGTGAAATATATGTGACAAATACTTAATTTCATTGATAAAATTTAATTTAATCTGATTATTGTCAATTAGACGTTTACATTCTACCAAATCAAATTATGCCGCTTAGTACCATTTCGTTATCTACTGGAATTGACATCGGAAACCATCTTCCCTTCGTTTTAATTGGTGGGATGAATGTGTTGGAGAGTCGGGAACTAACACTTAGAACGGCAGAGATCTTTTGCAAGGTAACTGAAAAGCTCTCGATTCCTTATGTATTCAAGGCGTCATTTGATAAAGCAAATCGCTCCTCCGTTCACTCATTTCGTGGACCTGGAATTGATGAGGGATTGAAATGGCTAGAGGAAGTCCGTCAGGTTTTCAATGTTCCAGTAATTACAGACGTACATGAACCTCATCAAGCAAGTGCTGTTGCTTCTGTGGTAGATATTCTCCAGCTACCTGCCTTTTTATCGAGGCAAACTGATTTGGTCTTAGCCCTCGCGAAGACTCAGAAAGTTATCAATATCAAGAAGGCACAATTCCTTTCTCCATCTGAAATGGACAATATCCTTCAGAAATTTGAGAGCGCAGGGAATAGGCAGCTTATGCTTTGTGAACGTGGGACAATGTTCGGATACAATAATCTAATTGTGGACATGTTGGGCTTTGGCTTGATGAAAAAACTAGGAGCACCTTTAATTTTTGACGCAACTCACGCGGTACAAATTCCCGGTGGACAAGGCTCTGCTGCTGGTGGTCGCCGACAACAACTCCGTGAATTGGCTCTCTCAGGATTAGCCACTGGCATTGCAGGAATCTTTCTGGAAGCTCACCCAAATCCATCTGAAGCAAAATGCGATGGACCCAGTGCTTGGCCTTTGGGCAAATTGGAAGCCCTACTAATTCAACTTAAGAAGCAAGATGAGTTGGCTAAGAGCCTGCGACCAATCGAAGTGGAATAAGCTGGGAGGGAGGACACACCCTCTTGTTCTGCACAAGAGGGTTGGCTGAATTCAGATTTGGAAGAGAGTTTTCCAGAACCTTTTTGATGATTGACGGCCCATTTCAGCTATGCTTTCCGTCAAGGGGATGGATTTTGGACACACCTCCACGCAGTTCTGAGCATTGCCACAAGCAGCTATGCCACCATCGTCCATCAAAGTGTCTAGTCGCTCATTGGCGATTAATTTTCCGGTAGGGTGCATATTGAAGAGGCGTGCTTGACTGATCGCTGCGGCTCCCAAGAAGTTGTTATCACGACTATACTGAGGGCATGCTTCAACGCAGCAGCCACAGGTCATGCACTCTGAAAGTTTGTAAGCGACTCCCTGATGATCTGGTAGAATCTTATCTCCAGGCCCAAGATCATGGTAACCATCCATCGGAACCCAAGCTTTCACTCTCTTCAGTGCTTCGAACATCCGGGAGCGGTCCACGGCTAGATCCCTGACAACAGGGAACTTGCTAAGAGGCTGCAAGGTAATCGGTTGCATCAACTTATCGATCAATGCACTACAAGACTGGCGAGTCTTGCCATTAATCACCATGGTGCAGGTTCCGCAGACTTCTTCCAGGCAGTTGCACTCCCAAACGACTGGACGTACTTTTTTTCCCTCTGCATTGATCGGATTCTTTTGAATATCCATCAAGCAGGAAATGACGTTCGAGTTTGGCAGGTAAGGTATTACGAAGGTCTCCCAATAGGACGGCTGGTTAGGCCCATCTTGCCGGAGAATTTTAAAGGTAATTGTCTTGTTTGACATTTCGCTCCCTAGTTCAGTCGTACTTACGAGGACGTGGTTGAATCAGTGAGGTATCGACAGCTTCATAGCTGATATCAGGGCCTTTTCCATTGAAAGTCGCAATAGAACTTTTCAGCCACTTCTCGTTCGACTCCTCGTAAAGCCGCATATACTCTAGATGATCTGGCTTGAAAGAATCTTGTTTGAGGCCTCCGTCCGCCTTCAACTTGGTGTATTCAAGGAAACTTTCTGGCTTAAAGTCACTGGGCTGGTTGATTTCAAATTCAGGCTTATAGTGAGCTCCCCTGAACTCGTCACGGAGCAAGGCACCTTTAGCAATGACCTTTGAAAGCTGAATCATGTTGTACAGTTGGTTCACAAAGCTCGGTACTGGATTGGTCCAGTCACTCGTGTCCACGCATTCAACATCTTTCCAGCGTTCATCGTATTCATCAATTTTCTCAACTGTTGCAGCCAGTCTCGCATTGTCACGAACGATGAGGACATTTGACATCATCGTTTCTGATAATTCCGCATGGAGCTTATATGGGTTTTCTTTACCCTTCATTTGCTTGATGCCAGTAAACTTCTCTTGCCATTGTTGTTGGGCCTGTTCAAACAAGGAAGACGGAAGGTCAGCAGCAGATTCTTTTTGGTTCTTGATGTAATTCACGACTCCTGGTCCCATCATCAGGCCAGTGTAGATACAGCTTAGGAGTGAATTTGCTCCAAGTCTGTTGGCCCCATGGTACTGATAATCAGCTTCGCCAGCTGCATACAGGCCCTCCATTGAGGTCATCTGATTGCGAGGAGACTGATGATCGATAAAACCATCGGCTGTCCTGGTGTAATCAGTCCAAATCCCTCCCATCGAATAATGAACAGCCGGGAAGATTTCCATTGGCTCCTCACGAGGGTCTACCCCAGTAAACTTCTCATAAATCTCAAGGATTCCTCCAAGCCTTCTGTCAAGGAATTCACGTGAATGGTGAGTAAGATCTAAATAGACCTTCATGTCTCCATGCACCCCTAGGCCTTGATTCACACAGATATCGTAGATTTCTCTTGCTCCAACATCTCTTGGGACCAAATTACCAAATCTGGGGTATTTTTCTTCAAGAAAATATAGCCGCTCTTCCGCTGGGATTTCTTTTGGATCTCTTTGGTCGTT
>WTIF01000395.1:0-16536 GCA_011522845.1 Deltaproteobacteria bacterium | reverse complement strand
CAAGAAAATATAGCCGCTCTTCCGCTGGGATTTCTTTTGGATCTCTTTGGTCGTTGGCCTTTCTGGGAACCCAAACCCTACCACCTTCACCCCGTGCAGATTCGCTCATTAAGCGCAATTTGTCTCGACCAGGTACTGCAGTAGGGTGAATTTGAATGAATTCCCCATTTCCGTACTTAGCACCTTGTAGATAAGCTGAGGTTGTTGCAGTTCCAGTACAAACTACCGAATTGGTAGACCGGCCGTATATGACTCCAGGTCCGCCTGTGGCCAGTATGACCGCATCACCTCTCTCTGCTCGGATATCACCGGTTCTTAGATTTTGTATTACAGCCCCGACACATTTCCCGTCATTGTCCTGAACAGCCCCAAGATATTCATGCCATTCTACCTTTTCAACCAAGCCTTCAACTTCATATCGTCGAACCTGTTCATCTAGTGCATAAAGTAGCTGTTGGCCCGTGGTGGCTCCAGAGAAAGCTGTCCGATGGTGTAGGGTACCTCCAAATCTGCGGAAGTCTAAATTCCCCTCGGGGGTTCGATTGAATGGAACCCCCATGCGGTCCAGCAAATAGATGATAAAGGGGGCATGATAGCACATATCTTTACATAGAGGTTGATGCCCCAAAAAGTCTCCTCCCTTTACCGTATCGTAGAAGTGTATCTCCGGGGAATCTCCCTCACCTTTAATATTTACTGCCCCATTGATTCCACCCTGCGCACAAACCGAGTGGGAACGTTTCACTGGAAGGAATGAGACCAACAGCACTGACATTCCCTGCTCCGCAATTTTCATGGTTGCGGCCAATCCAGCAAGACCCCCTCCTACAACGATGGCTCTCTGCTTAGTCATGGATTTCTCTCCGTTATAAATTGGGTAAATTTAAGGCAGGTGATTCTTGAAAACTTGTTATTGGAGATTCTACCAGATCGCTGACAGTGAATACAACGCTACTGAAGTCAGTACAACAAAAACTATGATGCTCAAAACCCTGACTCTCAACTGTGCTCTGGGTGTCAGAGCGAGGCCCCAAGTCATACAGAATGTGTTGATACCATTCGCAAAGTGGAAAGTTGCACCCAAAATCCCAAGAAGATAGACACTTTTTGTTAACCAGCCGGTTTCTGCAGAGGCAAATCCTTCGGCCAAATGCTCGAAGTGTTGGCCGTAAGTATCTGTCATCAACGGCATCACCTGTGTGTTATAAAGATGAGCAAAAATAAACAGCAGTACTCCGATACCGCTGATTCGTTGAAGCCAGTACAGGAGATGTGAGAAGTAGTGGTAGGATGGCTGTGGGGTTGCCTCGATCGAGAGTTTCGCCCCCAAGATTGAGTGGTAGAAGAGCGGTATATAAACAAAGATGATCAGTAGCCAGATTGCTAGTGGACTCTCATAGAAGGCATTTGTATACTCGTTATATTTCTCAGCCCCTTGATGAAGATAGAGTTGAGTATAGAGATGATATATCAAGAAGAGACCTACTGGGATAATACCTGTGAGACTGTGAACGCGGCGAGCAAAGAAATGGGAGTTCATCTAGACCTTTCCTCAGGAATAAATCGCAGGTTATGGCAGTGTGTCTCTCCAATCATGACTTGGCAAGTTGAGAGAATGCTTAATCTAGTCGATCACGTCTCCATATGTCAAGATTCTGAAACCTTATTTAAGGCTGAAGAAAGGCGTGATTTGTAGCGTGCTGCAGTTCGAGCATGCAAGATACCCTTGGTAACAGCTTTATCAATTTTCTTCTGAATTTCTGGGTACTCACCTGCGGCTAATGCTTGGTCGCCTCCAGCCAAAACTTCTCGATATTTTTTCACAGAAGTTCTCAAGGATGAGCGCTCAGAACGATTTCTTGCCGTGCGCTTGATCGTTTGGCGGATTCGCTTGAGTGCAGATTTATGGTGTGCCATTTTTCTCCTTCAGAAGGCATTGGAAATATGCTCCAACTCTGGAGCATCGTTTTTTTGAAAAATAATCGAAATCACATCGAAGCGAGGCTGCATTTTCAACTTATTTGGGTGCCTGGTAATGAATACTTCGTAAAGTTTTCTGAGTTTGGTGCGCTTCGCCAGAGTAACCGAAAGGGATGGATCGATTTTACCGCTAGAACGAGATTTTACTTCACAAATTATAAGATGGCCTTCGTATTCAGCTACGATATCAATTTCACCGAGACGGTGTCTGAAGTTTCTCTCTAGAATGCTATACCCAAGACTCTCCAAATATTTCGCAGCCAAATTCTCTCCGTCAATCCCCAAATCTTTTCTGGCCGACATCTTTCACCAGCGAAATGTTTTTCTATGAATTGGGGTTGGACCATATTGCTGCAACAGTTCCTTGTGACGTTTCGTAGGGTAGCCTTTGTGCTTTGAAAATTCCCACTTTGGGTATTCTTGAGCAAACCCTCTCATAATCTTGTCTCGAGTTACTTTTGCCAAGATTGAAGCCGCCGCAATAGATTTGCTCTTTTGATCTCCTTTTACCACTGCTTGAACTGGCAATGAAAGTTTTGGCAATCTGTTGCCGTCAATCAAGGCGTAATCAGGGGCTGGTTTCAGGGCTTCTACTGCTTGTCGCATCCCTTTCAACGTAGCATTCAAGATATTCAACTCATCGATTTCAATGTTTCCTAGAACCTCGATTTGATGATTAATTGATCCTGAAATGATCGTCTCAAATAGGGCCTCGCGACGTGATTCACTCAATTTTTTTGAATCATCTACTTCTAAACACTCTGCCGTGTCAGGGTTCAGAATCACACCAGCCACGACCACTGGTCCCGCCAGGGGCCCCCTGCCTGCTTCATCGACCCCTACAATTCGATGATAGCCTTGACTCCAAAGGGCTCTTTCAATATCAAGACCTGCTACGGGCACTGATCTTTTCGCGGATTCGTGCTGCCTTGCCTCGACGCTCTCTGAGGTAGTAAAGTTTTGCTCTCCTCACATGCCCGTGTTTGAGAATTTGGACACTCTCAATTCTTGGAGAATGTATTGGGAAAATCCTCTCGACACCATGTCCTTGAGTCATTTTTCGAACAGTGAATGTAGCCTTGCTATTCTTGTCTCCAAGGTGCTTTCGAATGACAACACCCTCATATGCTTGGATACGCTCTTTGTTGCCCTCACTGATTCTGTAATTTACTCGAACTGTGCATCCTACTCGAAAGGCAGGTATATCGTCGCGTAGCTGAGTTTGTTCAACTACTTTCATCAAGTCTGGCATCTTCGCCTTTGTGTTTTTCAGTTAGTAATTCAGGGCGACGCTGCAAGGTCCGTTGCCGAGCTTGCTGACTGCGCCACTCTAATATTTGGGCATGGTGGCCAGAAAGAAGCACTTCTGGGACACGCTGCCCTCTAAATTCTGAGGGTCTCGTATACTGGGGATACTCAAGAATTCCATTTTGGCTAAACGTATCTTGTTCAGCTGATTCTTGATTTCCCAGAATATTTCCTCTCAAACGGCTAATGGCTTCAATGAAGACCATTGCGATGACTTCCCCACCAAGGCAGATGAAATCTCCTCCCGAAATTTCTTCATCCACGTAATCTCTAATTCTTTCATCAAAGCCTTCGTAACGACCACAAATAAGAAGTAGACATTCATCACAATTACTCAGTTCTTCTGCCTTTTTTTGCTGAAAAGGTTTCCCTTGGGGAGTGAGCAGAATAGAACGAACTTGCTGATCTTTGTTTTCGTAGAATGATTTTCTTTCTTCAAGGGCTTGAACAACCGGCTCAGGACGAAAAAGCATCCCTGGGCCACCGCCGTATGGTTCATCATCAACTCGTCTGTGCTTTCCAATTCCAAATTCTCGCAGATTCGTGAGTTTAATCTCCAGTTCTCCCTTGAGTATTCCCTTACTAATTAAACTCTCATTCAAAAACGAAGAAAAGAGATCGGGAAACAAGGTGATGATGTCAAAGGTCAGAGGGTTTTTCACGACTCCATTAACCCTGGAATTGGGTCGATCACCAATTTTTTGTTCTGACTATCAAAAAACTGCACAATGTTCCCTGAGGAAGGAACCAAGAATTCTTCTCCGTTAGGTTGTTGCACGGCGTAAACGTATCCAGCGCCAGTTTCTATAATTTCGACGACCTCACCCAGAGATTTTTCTAGTGAATCAACAACGACAGCACCCCGAATCTGGTGCAAAAACACTTCATCATCGTCTAGGGGTCGAAGATCTTTGTCATTGACCAGTAGCCTCGATTTTTTCCAACTCTCAGCGTGATTTCGATCTCCACATTCCTTACATTTCAGAATCCAAATTCCCTTGTGAATTTTGAGACTCTTTATGTTTATCGTGTCGAACCCCTGGGCATTTTCTCTCAAGAAATATTTGAGGGACTTGCAGTAGAAATTTGGATCATCAGTCAGTGGGTAAACCTTAAGTTCTCCCTGCACACCGTGAGGTCCAATGATCGTTCCCAACCAAGTCAAATCCGGGTAATCTATTTCCTTCGTCTCAGACACCTTCAATAGAGGCTAACTTCATCAATTTCCGGACACGATCTGTTGGCTTCGCCCCCACAGACAACCAGTATTTGGCACGCTCTGCATCTATACTGAAGCGATTTTCTTGAACCATTGGATTATAAGAGCCAAGTCTTTCAATAAAACGTCCATCTCTTCTAGCTCGCACATCAGCAACAACGATTCTGTAATATGGCGCTTTTTTGGCTCCACCTCGAGCAAGTCTGATTTTGACCACTCAATTCTCCTAGTTTGATTTAATAAATGCAGTCTACATAAAGCTGCGAGACTGCGGCGGCATCATATTTTTCATCATCTGCATGGCTTTGCGGGGATCTTGGGTCTTGGAAAGCTTGTTCATCATCTTTCGCATCTGGGTGAACTGCTTCATCAACCGATTGACATCATTGACTGCCACACCACTCCCCACTGCGATCCTCTGTCTACGTGAGCCATTTAATAGATTGTGATTTTGCCTTTCATCACGGGTCATGGATGAAATAATTGCATCAATGCGATTGAATTGTTTTTCGTCTACCTTTGCATTCTTCAGCAAATTTGAATCCACACCTGGCAGCATCCCCATTAGCTCTTTCATTGAGCCCATTTTACGCATCGTACGAAGTTGATCTCTAAAATCATCCAGCGTGAACTCATTACGCCTAAATTTATCTTGGATCTCGAGTGCTTGAGCCTGACTGTAATTGTGCTCAACTTTCTCAATCAGGGATAGCAAATCCCCCATTCCAAGAATTCTTGATGCAATTCTTTCAGGATGAAAAGCTTCGAGGTTCTCGAGCTTCTCGCCAACAGCAATAAATTTGATCGGCTTTTGTGTTACCGCACGAATTGATAGGGCTGCCCCCCCCCTTGCATCACCATCCATCTTTGTCAACAACACACCTGTCAAATCGAGCTCATCGTTGAAGCTCTTGGCCATATTGACAGCATCCTGTCCCGTCATCGCATCAGCAACAAACAAAATTTCTTGTGGGTTGACCCGCTGCCGCATTTGATGCAGTTCGTCCATCAGTTGACTATCAATGTGCAGACGACCAGCTGTGTCAATTAAAACCAGGTCTCTATTACTTTTTCTTGCTGCTTCCACGGCTGCTGCCGCAATTTCGACTGGATTTTGGTCATTTGTAGAGGGATGGCAGGGTAGCTGAAGCGAATTTGCAAGTATCTGCAATTGATCAATCGCAGCTGGTCGATAAACGTCTGCAGGAACAAGATATGGACTAAATCCTTTCTGGGCATGATAACTCGCCAACTTCCCGACGGAGGAGGTCTTTCCAGCACCCTGAAGTCCCACAACCATCACAACTGTTGGCCCATCTTCAGATTTGGCAAGAGACTCATTACTGGCCCCCATCATGTTCGTTAACTCGTCGTTAACGATTTTTATGAACTGCTGTCCTGGGGTCAGGCTCCCTTGAACTTCCTCACCTATGGCACGACTTTTGACGGACTTTAGGAAAGCCTTGACAACACGGAAGTTGACATCCGCCTCCAGCAAGGCCATCTTTACTTCCTTCAACGAATCATCAATATTGGTTTCCGTGAGTCGTCCCTGACCACGCACTTTGCGCAATGTGGTTGTCAGCTTTTGGGACAAATTCTCGAACATGAAACCCTTGTGAATTTGATGCGTTTGGAAGTGAAAATAAACTGGTTATTAAAAGCCTTTGGTTGGCGTATTGTCAAGCTCAATTCAAGAGGGAAGAATGCACAAGGTTCTTGTTTTCATTAGTTTGTTGGTTCTCGCAGGATGCCAGCCCTGGCAAGATGATTTGAATCGTAACTCCATGCAGTTGCAGGATTTGGAAGCAAGGGTCCGCGTGTTAGAATCTCAGGTTGAAAGCCTAACTACCGAGTTGGAAGGACGTAGAGCAAAAAGCGGTTCATTCGTAGTTATGGAGATTCCTACAGTAGAATTGGTGAAGATGTACAAAAACAATGACGAAGCGTTCAATCAGGCTTTCAAAAAGTACATAGACCAACAAAACTGAGTCACTGCATTTAAATCAAACTTGCAACAGAACAAGCTTTGGCCTATCAAGAAAGTTTGAATCGAACTCTATCAACAATTCATCAAGGATAATGTATGTTTGGTCTTGGTATTTGGGAACTGATCATCATTTTGAGTATTGTCGTGATGCTCTTCGGCGCAAAACGACTTCCCATGATCGGGGAGGGCTTAGGCTCAATGATCACAAATTTCAAGAAAGCAACGAAGACAAACGAATTAGAAGAGAAAAAAGAAGAGTCAGTTTTGGTGGAGGGATCTTCAAAAGAGAAAGAAGGAGTGAGCTAATTTGCCTCTGGCTGAATGACTAAATTCAAATTTACTTCCATTTCTTTCAACCTTGCGATTATAGGAATCAAAACACCGTAAGCTACATTTTCATCAGCTTCAACATCCGCAAACCAAGGCCCATTCCCTTGCTTCCAGGCACCCACCTTCGTCTGGAAGCTTTCTACCCAGCTTTTTCCATCCAAGTCCCCAATTTTATTATCGCCAACAAAAATTTCTTTATCAGCATTGATCACTACACGGAGCGGATCTAATTCTTGGGTTTGCTCATCTTTGTAGCTATCTTTGGGCAGTTCTACTTGAATTGCTTGGTTAATGATTGGTGCTGTCACCATAAAAATCACCAATAACACTAACAGGACATCCACGAATGGAGTCATGTTAATGTCACTGATGGAGTCATTTTCCTGACTGTGCCAGCTGCTCATAAAGAACCCATTCAATTCGGTTCGTCAGTTCCAGACTAAAGTCTTTCATTTGACCACCCAGATTTCGAACTCTATTTCGATAGTGATTGAACGCCATTAATGCAGGTATCGCTGCAAGCAGACCAGCTGCAGTCGCAATGAGTGCTTCAGAAATACCTGGAGCAACCGCCGCAAGGCTTGTGATGCCAGAAATTCCAATGCCCTGAAAGGCGTCAATCACACCTAGAACAGTTCCGAACAAGCCGATGTAAGGGGAGGCACCCGATACAGAAGCGAGTATGTTTAATCGATGTTCAGAATAGGCATAGCGTTCATTGTAGGAACGTTCCATCACTCTCTGAAGGCGTTCGTTGAGCAAACTTACAGTTGCTTCGCTATGTTGTGATGTGGGCTTTTGTAGGCGACGGTATGTCTGGTTTATTTCTTGGTAAGCTTTACGAAATATATATGCTAACGAAGACTGTGGGAAGGTATCAACTTGTTTGTATGTTTGATCGAGGGAAGATTCTCGAAAGAGTAGAAGAAAGTTTTGGTCATCTTTTTGAAAACGGTAGAACTGTAACCCCTTTAGAATAATTACAGCCCAAGAAAGAGATGATAGTAGCAGCAGGGACACCAGCACTAGTTGTCCAATGAGTGTACCCTCAAGGACTACCTGCAAAAGGCTTTGCCCATCAGTCAACTGTGCCAGTACTGAATCCATTCAGAGAACCGGATTGTCTTAGAGTCTTGTGAATTCAACGCGTCGATTAAGACTCCATGACTCTTCACTTTTTCCCATTTGAGCGGGCCGTTCTTCCCCAAAGCTTACAATGGTAAATCTATCGGGGTCGGCGCCAAGTCTATCAATCATGTAACTTAGAACAGCTCTTGCTCTTCTTTCACCCAAAGCGAGATTATATTCGTTGGTACCGCGTTCATCGCAATGACCTTCCAACTGTATTTTGATACCAGGATTCTGCTGTAACCAGCGGAAATTGTCTCTGAGTTGAGTTTCGAACTCTGATCTGATTGAGCTTTGATCAAAATCAAAATAGACAACATTCAAATCTTGAATCCTGTCTGACTCTGTTTCGGCGGGTGCTGGTAGAAGTTCGTATCTACGGGTTTCGGGAGTTGCTTTCTCACCACTTGGTTGAAGATCGCCCCGCATGGAAACTACTTGCTCTTCGAGTTGATTAATTTCTTCTTCAGCCTCGGCAAGTAATTCTTTGGCTCGGTCATACTCTAGTTGAGCTGCAGCAAGCTCTCTCTCAGCAGCAGCGCGCTCTTCAGGTGTTTGAGCGTTCTTAAGTCGTTCTTCGGCTTTCCGAAGTCGGGCCTCTGCAATTGCTGCTCTGCGGCGAGCTTCTTCGGCCTTGTCTGCTATGATTTCTGATTGTTCCTGAAGTCGCTCTGTCTCTGCCATTTTATCAGCAGGAGCTTGCTCTACCATGATCTGGGTTTCTTCTGCGAGTGCTCTGGCTTCTTCGACGGCAGCTTGTGCATCTTCGGTGAGCGATCGTTTCAGTTCCTCTTGGTCAACAACAGAGTTTTGTTCGGCTTTTGCCAGAGCATCTTCAGCTTGTTTAATAGCATCTTCAGCAGCAGTAAGTGCATCTTCGGCGGCAGTAAGTGAGCGCTTGGCTTCTTGACGTTCTGCCCTGTTAGTAGCAGAATTTACTTTTGCTTCTGCTGTTTCAGCTTTCTCTTGAGCTCTTTGCACAATCTCGGCAGTGGCTTCGTCTGCACCGATTGAACGAACTCGCTCAGCCGCAGCATCAGCTTTTTTTGCAATCTCTTCGGCAGCAGCAGCGTTTTCTTGGATTTCTAGGAGTTCTTCCTCAGTTAGTTCTGCACTAGGTGGACGCGGGTCGAGTTCTTCGGTGCACCCTGCACCCAATAACATTCCCGCCAGCACGGCAGCGGCCAGTTTCTGTTTCCATACCTTCATAGTGCGTACTCCGCAGTGTGAGTGAGGTTTTGTGAATTATTCTGTTCGAGATCGATCTCACCTCAGTTAGACCTATTCCATGGCCAAACTCTGCGATCAGCAGAGCCACCAGTTTCAAAGCAGCAATTTCAGGGCCACTTTCTGAGGAAACCGTTTTATATTCCAGAATTTCAATTAAAAAGTTGAAAAGCTAAGACTGACTGTAAATAGCGCTTCTCAAAAAACTAAGAGAATCTCAAATCTTTCGGAGAATTACGATGGGAATTCGCCTTCAAGGCACAGATGGCATCCGAGGACCGATTCAAAAACACCTCCCACTAACTGAGCATCCAGTGAAGTGGTATTTGCAAACCGGCGAAATAACACCCGAATTTTTCCAACTTTATACATATTCGACCTGCAGTTTACTCCGAAACTTTGGACTGACAGAGATCAGCAACAGTATTGTAGTTGGTTGGGATTCCCGAGATTCAAGTGGTGCATTTAACAATGCAGCAATGTTGGGTATTTTGCAAGCAGGGCTGACACCTTGCTCTGTTGGAATTTTACCTACGCCAGCAGTTGCTCTTCATATGCTATCTACCCAAGCAGCCGCTGCAATAGTTCTTACCGCTTCCCACAACCCTGCAGATCAAAATGGAATTAAAATTTTTCTGGGTTCTTCTGGCTTAAAATTATTTCCGTCAGATGACGAAGCGTTAACAAAATTTCTCCTGGAACAACCCTGGCCCCTATCGGACTCAAGCATTGTCTGTGACTCCTGCGATGAATCCGAGGCAGCAAAGACGGACTTTATTGCACACCTTCTCCAAAACAAAGATCCTGAGATGATACTAGATCAACCAGGATCAATCAATATCATTACTGACTCAGCTTTTGGTGCTTGCCAAGTTATTGTGCAGCATTTCCCCAAAAGTTGGAGAATATTTCAGCACTACAATGCAGATTGTTCGGATGAGATCAATCGTTTCAGTGGCGTAGCTGATCTGGAGGGAACTCGCTGGCTAAGCGAACAGCACCTGGAAAACAGCATTTGGAAAAATCACAAAGCATTGCATCAACTATTTCAGAATCTACAAAAAAATCCGAAAATTCTTCATCTATCATGGATTTTTGATGGTGACGGAGATCGTTGCTTTATTTTAGTAGCTGATCCATCTCGACAGGGTATTCATGTTCTTTCAGGTGATGCTCTGATGCTACTCATCTCCTCAAAATCTGAATCAAAAAGCCCAAAGTCACCAACGACTACTCAATATATCTTCAATACCATTGAAAGTGATTTAGAAGCTTCAAGTCGCATTTTGAATAAGGAATTCGATCTTCGTCAGTGTGCTGTTGGCGATAAGTGGCTACTTCTGGAGGCCTTCGATTCCAGAATCAAAACTTTGAAAGAACTCGCCAAAAAATTATCTCAAGCAAACATGAGTCTTATCGATGAGATTCAAGACACCTTAGTAGAAATGAGAAAATTGGGCAGGCCTAGCGCATTTGAACTTACCCGACTTTGGAGAAATTTGCTCAAGGAGATCCCAGAAGCGAATCAATTTTCTACTGATTTCGTTTTGGGAGGGGAAGAATCGGGTCACGTCATTTTACCAGCAATTCACCACAAGCAACTGGTCTTCTTGGGTAACGGCCCATTGGTGGCTTTCAAAGCAACCGAAATCCTCTACGAGCTTTGGTTACACACACCAGAAGAGTTTTTCAAAAATATTGAAGCACTCCAGCCTCAAGGAACTCACTTTACTCTACCAATTTACTATGTAGTTAAAGAAAAACTCCTAGAACCCAGATTCAGGGATGAACTCTGTCAGATCATCCAAGAGCTGGCCAATAATCTTTATCCAGAATTTACCCAAGACTGGATCAATCTGGAAGAAGACAATGAGCTTTTAATGCTGCAATTGAAAGATAAAGACACTCTGAAAATTTCGATTTTCATCAGAAATTCAGGTACTGAGGACAAGCTCTCCCTTTACACCCAAGGTAATGGAATTTCTGATGAAGCTTTGGAAGAATTTTCTAGAGAAATTTATTGGCACCTTTTGTGTCATTGCAAAAACGGAAATTCTAATTGGTATCAGTCAGAAGCTCAGATCATGGTTGAACTTCTGAACGCATCTCCAACAATTTCGTGGCCAGAAAATCCAGTCACCAAATCCAGATTACTCCACGAGATGCGAAACAAACAAAAGTTTGTCACTGGAGACTCAAAAAATTTGGTACTTACTGAAATAGGTAAACGCTACGCTCAATTTCTTTCTGATGATGCTGCCGTTAATATGGTGGGTATATAAATTTAAAACTAACCATCAAGTTCTCATCTTGAAAAGTATCCGGGAGAGGTGGAAGTTGTGAAACTGATAAAATGGCATTGACCACTGATTCCTCCATCTGAATTGATGAACCAAAACTACTGATCAATTCAAAGCTCTCCAACTCACCAAGACGACTTAACTGGACTTGAATAACAACATTACCCCCATTGGGTTGTGATCCTTGAATGTAGTCTTCTGGAGGTTGAGAATTCCACGCATATCGTAAATGTTTTGCCCAGCGGCCCATATAGGATTCGTAAGGCCATTGATAATTACTCAAAGTGAAGAAACCGTCACCACCCAATCCCAATAATCCTTGTGAGCCCTTACCAAACGAATTAGCCGTTGATTCCTCAAACCGCTTTGTAAACTTACCTGATTGTCTTTCTGATTCAGACGACGCTCGATCCAATATTTTATCGTTCAAGAAGTAGCTTTCAGGCAAAATTGGGTTGGCTTCCTTTCTTCCATCTGTGCGAATTTCATAATTTTGATTTTCAAATTGCTTTCCTTGCTCCTGCTTTGAAATTTGCCCAGAAGACTCTTTGTCCTTCGCTTTTATCTCCGAAAATGATGGAGTATTCAACCTTCCAACGTTCTGTCTTTCTTTGCCTGCAACTGCCGCAAAATTTGAATTCAAAGTTGTTGTACCCGGTGCAGCATACGGCTCACCCTTTGGCAAGGAAGCACTTGGCATTGGGATCAAACTCAACACGCTCTCTGATTCCTGGATTAATTTTTCCAAGTCTAATTCTACTTCTTCTTCAGGCGGGACAGCTTCAGTAGGCCTTTCAATCACGTCGAATGCAACTTCACTGATAACATCTAAATCAACTATTTGCTGAACTTCTAATGAACTCTCAGGGAATTGAATTCTTGATGGCAAATGAACTTGATTGCTTGGAGCAACTGAATTTTCAGCCAACCGAATTTGAACAAAACTAACGAGACGAGTGGGATAGTCTTTTGAGAAAGGAAGAGTGGAAAGGAAGAGAAGATGAGTGAAGATGGAAATAACCAGGATGATTATTTCCAAGTAGTTCAGCTGGGGTGTTGATTTAATGCTTTGATTAGTTTTGTTCAATCACTCTAGGTACTTTGAAAAACTTTCCTTCCAGATAAGGACTAAATTGATCGGGGGAAACCTCTGATTCTGTACAGATGTCATCACGGCCATTCACTTGTAGTTGATCATCACGGTCTGCTAGCTCACCTACATCTGCCTCTTTAAGCTTTTCAAAATATTTCAAAATAGCTGTGAATTGTTCTGCAAACTTTCCTACTTCTTCATCTGTCAGTTCAAGTGAAGAAAGGGCCGCAATTTTCCTTACGTCTTCTGAATTAAACATCTGTGGAATTCTCCGCAAAAACAGGCTGTAGCATTAATTTAATTTCTGCCTGCGCTACTAACTTCCCCTCAACATGGGCTTTGCCCTCCAATACCCAAAGACTTTGACGATTTGCTTTTGCTGTTGTAGTCAAAATCACTTGATCTCCAGGTACTACTGGATAACGAAATCGAGATTTTTCGATCCCTGCAAAAAAAACAAGTGACTGTTTGACAATGTCCTCAGGAGTTACTGAGTGAATGACGATTCCTCCAACCTGCGCCATAGCCTCGACGATCATCACTCCTGGCATGACTGCCATTTGCGGAAAATGTCCTTGAAAAACCTGCTCATTTGCAGTGACGTTTTTGATTGCCTTGCAGGAACTACCTGGATCCAACTCTAGGACCCTATCAATAAGCAGCATCGGGTAGCGGTGTGGGAGGATTCGCTTAATTTCTTCTAGATTCATCATGTTAATTTAGTTCTGTTTGAATTGATTTTAAGCGTAATCACTCACTGTTTTGATGCTTCAATGAATTATAATAATCAATAATCTTTTGAGTGAGATCGGTTGTTTCCTCTTTCATATACAGAATCACCTGAGCAGCGTTTTTCTCTAAAACCAAATCATAGTTGCTCCTTTGAGAAACCGTTCTGATCGCTGCCTTTAGATCTTGAAAAATAGCTTCTGTAAGTTTTCGTTCTTCTAATCGAAGTTCCTGCTCAAACTGTCTGACTTTCTCTCTGAGAATTCGTTGCCTATTCTGGAGTTCTTGCTCTTTTTCCTGTTTTGCTTTGGGAGTCAGCAAAGGGTTATTACGTAGATCTTCAGCAATTTGCATCAACTCCTCTTCTTCTACCTTGAACTCCTGCTGCTTTTGTCTTCCACGACTCTCCAATAGATTTTTGGAACGCATACCCTCTTCCGACTCGTTTAGAGCTCGATTGAGGTCTACGACTCCAATTTCTAGGGCATGCGCAGTAGAGATCGAGAAGACAAAAAGAATTACGGAAAGAAGGTATCGCATTGGCTTCAGAAATATTAAGATGGCGGGAAAATCAGATGGTTAATCGAATTATTTTTAACCCTAACACAGTTGATGAATGTTCAAAGCAAAAAGAAAAAAATTATTGGATGCATTTCCCCAGTGATCCATCTTTACAAATCTGACCGTTGGTCCAGACGGCTCCTTTCAAAACAGTTCCTATTAACTTGGTATCTTCTAGCAAGGCTCCAGTCAAGTTAGCCTCAAATAGAACTGCTTCTCTCAGATCTGCTCTAGTAAGATCCGCTCCCTTCAGGTTCGCACCTTGAAGATTGGTGCGCTTCATATTGCTCCTCCCTAAGTTTGTTTCACTGAGATTTGCTCCTGTCAAATCACTCTTGTAGAAATTTGCACGAAATAAATTTGATCCTCTTAAATTTGCCCCTTGTAGTTCCATCTTTGATAGTTTTGCTTTGGTCAAACCGCACTCTTCGCAAATCTTGTCTTTCTTGAAGATTTCGAGATGCCCTTTGTCAAATGCAAGAATCTCATTTGTTGCCAATAATGCGAAAACTAGGATGGAGATCCAGTAAACCTGATTAGATATCATCAAATGCCGAAATTAAATTGGTACTTCGATAACGCTGCTTCTGTTGAAAATTAAGAAAAGCCCTCTTGAAATGAAGCTAAATTTAACATCACCCTTTAGATCTTTGAAAGATGCTCATCCAGGGCTTTGCGCATAACGCTCTCGGGTGCCTCTAATCCTGTCCAGAATGAAAATGCTGCAGTTCCTTGATACAGCAGCATCCCTCCACCATTCAGATTTGGCAACCCTAGCTTCTCCGCTTCAAGCAACAAAGGGGTTCGTGAAGGTCGATAAATTATATCCGCAACAGCACTCAAGTTATCAAATCTATTAAGTTTTGCAGGGCTAGAATACCCATCGCTTCCTACAGTTGTTGTATTGACTAACAAATTTAGCCCTTCTTTCTCAAGTTCTTCCAAACTAACAGCGCTTATGCTTTGCTGGCAAAATGATGCTTGAAGGCTCTTTACAAGGGCAACTGCTCGGTCGTGATTGCGATTACAAATAAGCAACCGACTAACTCCCGCTTCTAGAAGCCCCACTGCGACTCCGCGTGCAGCACCTCCTGCTCCAAGCATTCCAACTGAACTACCGGACAAGTTAAGTCCTAATGGTGTCAATGAGCGGATAAAGCCAATTGCATCTGTATTTTCTCCAATCCAATGCCCTGAGTCATTTCGGAGGGTGTTGACTGCACCAATCTTTCGGGCCGTATCAGTGACTTCATCTATGTATTGAAACACGTCACTCTTGTGAGGAACCGTGACATTGATTCCCTGAACATTTAGCGCAAGCAGGCCTCGCAAGGCATCCCCCAATGAAGACGGTGAAACTCGAAAAGTCACATAAACAGCATCCATTCCCAAGGCAGCAAAAGCTGGATTTTGGAGTGAAGGAGACAGTGAGTGAGAAATTGGATCGCCGATCACACCATAGATCTGTGTTGTGCCATGAATCATTGACTCACTCACTCTCATTGAATCGTGCAGCAATCAATTTTACAGTCGCATCAAGTGCTTCTTGCTCATCCTCTCCGGTTGCTTCAATCGTGATTTGGGTACCTTGAGTACCAGCAAGCATTAACACATCCATGATTGTTTTGGCATTGGCAGACTGCTGACCTTTTTTTAAAAACACCTGTGATCGGAACTGAGTTGTCAGCTTAACCAATTGAGCAGCTGCCCGCGCATGCAAACCCAATCTGTTGATGATTTCAACATCTTGAGAAACCATCTCTCAAATTCCTGCTTGCCCACGTAACGCATCAGCCTTGTCTGTTTTTTCCCAAGAAAATTCATCCAGTTCCCTCCCAAAATGTCCGTAAGCGGCTGTTTTTCGAAAAATTGGCCGAAGCAAATTTAACGTTTTGACAAAACGCCCGGGTTTCATCTCAAAATTTTTCCTAATCAACCCTGAAATTTCCTCTTCACTAATTTTATTCGTCCCAAATGTATCCACCGATACTGAGACTGGCTCTGCCACCCCAATTGCGTAAGCCAACTGAACTTCACATCTCTTCGCCAGGCCGGCAGCCACCACATTTTTAGCAATATATCTGGCTAAATATGCTGCTGATCGGTCCACCTTGGATGGATCCTTACCTGAGAATGCGCCACCCCCATGCCGGCCCATCCCGCCATAGGTATCAACAATAATTTTTCTACCCGTCAAGCCTGCATCACCTTGAGGACCTCCGATCACAAATCGTCCTGTCGGGTTTAGATGATATTGAATGTTACCCTTGTCAAATTGAGGTGGAATCACCTTAGCAATTACCTCTTTCTTCAAATCCTCATGTAAACGAGACTGCTCAATCTCTGGGGCATGCTGTGTACTAATCACGATGGCGTTGACTTCTACTGCCTGACCATCGACATAACGCACGGTAACTTGGGATTTACCATCAGGACGAAGATAGGGTAGCGTTCCGTTTTTTCGAACCTCGGTAAGCCTTGACGTCAATTGATGCGCCAGTAAAATCGGAAGTGGCATCAATTCGGGAGTTTCGTCACAAGCATACCCAAACATCAATCCTTGGTCCCCGGCACCCTGCTCTTTGCCATCGTTTTCATCAACACCTTGTGCGATATCAGCAGATTGCTGGTCTAAGGCGATCAAAACTGCGCAAGTATCACAATCAAATCC
>WTIF01000367.1 GCA_011522845.1 Deltaproteobacteria bacterium | reverse complement strand
GTCCCAGCAGTCTCCCTTGCGACTCGTACTCGGGGTTCAGTTCTAGCTTATAAAGTTAACTATTTAGGTAAGTATTTACTCGGGTAGTGCTTTATCCAACCTCAGTCCTTATCTAATCACACATCCTTCGATCTTTAACGCTTGCATTCGATCTTGCTGAACCACCACGGAATCAATTGACCTTACTGAAAGGCCTTTGACTTTATCTAACACTGAAAGTGATGCGCGAAGTCGCACCATGTCGTTTTCGGAACGTAAGCAACCCCGCAACGCTTCTATAGCTTCTTGTTGGAGTTCCAGCAAAGATCGCGTTTGTTTGTCACGAGTATCCACCAAATTTCGATTCCATTGGGAAATAAAATCAGGATTTTGCCGCTAGCGCCATATTGTTGAACGGTGGACTCCAAGCGTCTTTCCAATTTCTTCAATCCGTAATCCGGCGTTAAAGCTTAAGGGTTGTTTAGTTTGTGGAGTGATTAGATTTGTGTGATGAAGGTCTTCCCGCGTAATGCTTGGCGTGTGGAGTGAAGTTCTCGTAGGCCCTCAGCATGTCTGTGCCATAGCCCATCGTTGGCAGGTGCTTGATCTGCTACCAAAGAACCTTATTAGTTTTGATCGTCCTTCATCCAAAAACAAAGTCGAGGATCTTGCCAAAGATGAAGTCCACCGCTAGCAAGAGCCAACACTGGGATTTTTTAGCGATGAAAGTGCAGAGTTCATCGATTTCGATGAAGGAGCTAGTTTCGGTCTGCGGTGGGCTAGGGCAACTTTCACCAACCAGCGAGAGACCGTCTTGTGAAGGATGCCGAGAATCCTGCCGATAGCTCGCATCTCCATCTCTTCAAGATAGAGTTGACAGACCTGTTGCTTGAGGGCTGAATCTGGAAACATGCATTCGACAAACTATTTCCTTGCAGAATGCCGAGTCCAATTGCGACTATTCATTCAGTTTCCGCTCAAAATCCCTCTCTAGGTAGTCCTGAAAATCGATGCTCTCTTCCACATCCACTTGATTACCGGAAACGGCTACGACTTTAACCTTTTTGCCAACGGGCACTTCCACCTCACAGGATCTTACGTTCCAAACGTCCGCATTGATTTTGACTTTGCCAGTCCCCTTTTGATTGTCAATCGCCTCCACAAGAATCCCCTCCATCCCAATCAAGCCCTCTACTCCGGATTTATACTTTTGCTGATCTGCGCCGCTGAACGATTTCTTGATCCCGACAAACAAGACCATACTGAGTACTGGCCAAATTCCCAATACTGACCAATGGTCAACAAAATAGCTGAATGGAGCGGTGGCAAGGGCTGCCAAGCCCAGTGGCATCCAGAACATCATGGGCAGGACGAATTCCAGTCCAACGAGTCCTAGCCCAGCGAGGAACAAAATCAACCAAAGTTCCATCAGCTTTTCGACTGATTAAATAGATCTCCTAAATTGCCAAACGCTGCCATCGATTTGGATGCATCGTAGGGAAGATAGACCTTATCCCCTTCACCATGCGTAAATTTCTCATAGGCATCTATGTAAGACTTAGAGATCATGTAGTTCGTGGCTAGTTTGACATCTCCTCCAAGGGCCTCGGCAATTTTTGTGATGGCTTCCTTTTCTGCAGAAGACATGATTTCCAGCGCTTGTGCAGTACCATTGGCTCTTGATATGGCAGCTTCCTTCTGGCCCTCTGCCGTTTGAATCAAAGCCTCTCTTTCACCTGCGGCTTGGTTGATCATTTCTTGTCTTTCACCTTCAGATCTGGCGATGCGGGATTCCTTATCGCCCTCTGCGGACAACACGGCAGCGCGCCTCTCACGCTCAGCCTGCATCTGCTTCTCCATGGCTTCCAACACTTCCTTGGGAGGAGAGACATTGGCTAACTCCACACGGTTTACCAAGACCCCCCATTTGTTTGTTACATCGTCGAGAACGATCTTAAGACTGGAGTTGATTTTATCTCTGGAAGCCAGGGTTTCATCCAAATCAAACTCCCCAATCAATGACCTCAGCGTGGTTTGGGTCAGTTGACTGATCGCTAAAGGAAGATCGTTGATTTCATAAACGGCTTTTTCGGGATCGGTTATCTGCATGTAGACCACGGCATCAATTTCAAGGGATACGTTGTCTTTGGTGATCGTAGTCTGTGCTGGAATGTCCAACACCCTTTCCCTCATATCGATTCTCTCTAATTCTTCATCCCGCCAATTGATTTTGCGAATCTGCTCGATGACTGGAAGTTTGAAATGAAGTCCAGATTTCATAGTTCTATTGAAGGAACCTAGCCTTTCGATCATCATTACTTCGCTCTGCCGCACAATTTTCACCATGTTCTTCATGAATAAGAAGATTATGACTATGATGATCAGTGTGGAGAAGCTAGGAAAGGCATCTAGCAACGTGTAGATAATGTCATCTTCCATGGTTGAGCCTCCTCAAATTAAGAATTACGAACTGCGCATTCTGGTGTCAGCAGGTACAGCGCAGATCTCAAATTGGATTTTGGTGCTTCAACGAGATTTTTCTTCTAACAGGTAGAAAGGCAGTTCTGAATTATTATGTGGATGAAGTCAAGGTCCGGAAGCTCACACTTAAACCCAAACATCATTCTCTGCTGTCAAGGCACCACCACTCTCTCCGGTGTTGACGACACCCCTCGGCTCTACCAGTAACACCTTGCACTCGTTCTCGGCAAAAGGCTTGTGTTCTTCTCCCCGTGGAACCACAAACATTTCTCCCTCACTCAAGTGGACTGTCCGCTCCTTGAACTCAATGCCCATCGATCCCTCCAGAACAATGAAGGTCTCATCCGTGTCCGAATGGTGGTGCCAGGTGAATTCGCCTTGGATCTTCACCAACTTGAACTGGTAGTCATTCATCTCCGCAACGACTTTTGGGGACCAATGCTCTGAAAAGAGATTTAGTTTTGACTGAAAATTGACTGGTTGGCTCATGCTCGTACTCTCTACAACTTATGAATGACGTGTCGCACCACTCCCCAAATTTGGAAGTCATCGTCCACAGAAACAGGAATACTGGGGTAGTCTGGATTTTCTGGCTGAAGTTCAAAACACTCCTGAGTCTGGACCAAGCGCTTGAGCGTGAATTCACCGTTGAGGGAGGCGATCACGACCTTGCCATTTGGCTTTTTCTTCGAGCGATCCACGATCAGCAAGTCCCCATCATGAATTCCAGCACCCACCATTGAATCCCCACTGGCCCGGACAAAGAAAACATTGTTGGGGTCAGGTACGAGGTACTGGTGCAGGTTGAGGTAGCCATCGTAGTAGTCCTGGGCTGGACTAGGAAAGCCCGCAGAGACCATCGACTCAAACAACGGTCGCTGGTACCCTTCCGCGAGAGGCGCCTGAACAGGAAAAACAAAAGTGAACGGGAGTAGGTTCATGTGCATGGATTTTACTTTGATTACGTGATCAGCAGTTTCTGGACGTTCTCTATCTCAGGTTGATCTTCCCCTTTCCTCTTCAAATCCCGAAGTTCATAGGCATACGCCCAAAATTTACGGTAGTCTTGTTTCGTCAGTCGGAGGTTGCCATTCTCATCATGTAGGATCTGATCGAGACTCTTTCCTAAATCAGTCGCTCGGTCATCAAACCAGCCCTGCCACGCTGCGCTGTAGTCTTCATAATCAAGACCGGCTTTCTTGTGCAGTAGTCGCCAGATCACCACTTCGCACTGACGCAATCTCGTTCGATCCTGTTGCGTTAGCTTCTTCATTTTGTTTCCCAATCTAGAGTTACTCCCTGCACAATGCTAACCCGGTGAACAACGCTCATCTTTCTGGGGAATCCAGGAGTCCTTTATGACTTTTTGAAAGATTGTGCGCTTTGGGAAGCAGGGTAGTATGTCACTGGACGTTCGACAGTTGGAGTAAAGATCACCCAACGATGGCGTTTTCGTATAAGATTCGTCTGAGAGAGTTCCATGGGACCAGACAGTACGCCAAAAAGAGTTGATCTGCTACTCATTTAGAAAAATTTGTCGAGGATGAACTACTCACCAGTGGAAGCCATTCCAACCAGAGCCAATCAAAACAAATCAAATCCCATTACCAGTAAATCATTTTTTGAGGAGAACCCGTTGAGTGAAAACCACCAGATTGTTTCAACTGCAACCCAACAGGGCGAGTTGATTTTATCGATCGTTCAAAACGAAATGCCTACACCAAGTGATGATGAGGTGGTGGTAAAAATAGAGGCCGCCCCCATTAATCCATCAGACATGTTTCCCTTGTTGGCGTTTGCTGACTATTCAAAGGGCAAGCTGATGCTGGATGATCAACAGCAAAAGATGGTGGCACCGATCTCGGAGCAATTTCTGGACGCCATCCGCTCTCGACTTGACCAAACTCTGCCTGTTGGCAATGAGGGAGCAGGTCGGGTTGTGACGGCTGGTGCCAATGCCAAACACTTGGAAGGAAAACTCGTCTCGCTCGTATCCGGCCAGTGCTATCAGCAATTTGTCAAAGTCCCTGCTGCGATGTGTCTGGTTCACAAAGAGGACACCATGGCAGAAGAAGCGGCTTCCTCTTTCGTAAACCCAATCACTGCCTTGTGCTTTATCGAAACGCTGAAAAAAGAAGGCCACAAGGCGATGGTGCACACAGCTGCGGCTTCCAATCTTGGCCAAATGCTCTTGAAGCTCTGCCTACAGGAAAACATTGATCTGATCTGTGTTGTTCGCTCTGTAGAACAGGCACAACTTCTACGAACATTGGGAGCAAAGTACACCATCAATTCGACGGATGAAGACTTCAAAGAACAGTTAGTGGAGGCAATGGCAGAAACAGGCGCCACCCTAGCTTTCGATGCGATTGGTGGTGGTCGAATGGCGGACACGCTGCTTTCCTCGATGGAACATGCCTTGAGCCGCAATGCCTCTGGTTTGAACACCTATGGTGCTGAACAGCACAAGCAGGTTTATATCTACGGAAGGCTCGCGCGCGGTCCCATTACCCTGGGACAAAACTATGGCATGTATTGGGGAGTTGGGGGCTGGCTCGTAATGCCAGTTCTGAAGAAATTAGGGCCGAAGCGCGCTGCAGAGCTACAAGCTCGAGTGGTCAATGAAATCAAGACCACATTTGCGAGCCACATCACCGATGAGTTGAGTCTGCTCGAAGCAATCGATCCAGCGAACATCGCTCGCTACTTTCCCAAAAAAACCGGCGAGAAGTACCTGATCAAACCTCAGAAGGGACTGTAACAGATCTCAATTTGCTTCGCCTTGATGCAATGCTGCTGTCAGGAGTGAATGAATTGCTCTGGCGGTCGAAATGGCGTGAAGATGCCGTAGGCTGGATTAGTAGCAGAAAACCAACAGAGCGATTCGAGGCAATTACTCTCAGAGGCTAGGTATGATCTGTTGCTCAAGATTCTACTAGATCTGGGGCACTTCCAAGACCGTTTCCAATAGGCCCAGGCCTGCTAGGATGGCAATAATCAAGAAAAGCCAAATGAATAGGTTTCTTCCATCATTCATGGCAAGCTCATCAATTTGGAGGATTTGTTAATCTTAGGGAAGCCTCTGTAGAGACCTCCCAACGAAGATTCCCAATGAAGTGCGGGAAGTAAAAAGATGAGAAAACTTCCCGCATTTGGAGCTCACGAACCAGTTTTGTGAGAGGATCAGTGAGCAAGAGACCCTTTGAACAGCTTGGCTACCGTATTCAGAGCGTATCGCTTGGAGCCTCAAGGAGGATTTATAGAGTTGCTGATGCTAAGTTTCAAGTAATGTTTGAATATATGTTTTTTATGGTATTCTTCGCAGGGAAATTCACTCATTCAGCGTAATTTCATCATTTTCAACAGCAATATCGCTTTACATCATCAATCACATTGATTTTTCGCGAAATACTGTAGCTTTGCAAACGCTTAGATGACCTCCTTCCTGCACAGCCTTCTCTTGGTTAGGATTGGCGGCTGGCTCAATTTCTGCTGATTGTACTTTTTGACAACCAAAAGACACTTTCTCTTTTCAACCCTTTTGGAGGCTTTCAAGATGACATGGCAGAATCGTTTTTCAGGAGCGTTCCGCACTAAAAACTCCAGTGGTTCCAGCAATACAATCGAACCAACTGAACAAGAAAATTACCGCCTAATTCTCTTGGGCATGCAAAAGGTGCATGGGCACCTCTTCCACATTAGCGAACCGAAGAAGTCTAATTGATGAAATGGGACATGGAGTCCCTTGATTCAAACTTCGAACAGTGTCTCTCAAGGATTTCTTCGTTCGTCAAACTCCTTTAGCATTTTTTTCACTTCAGTGAGTTTGCGTTCCACTTCTTCACGCTTGTGCCAATCCTTTCTTTGTTCTGCAGCCAGCATTTCGCTCTTGAGCTCCAACATGCGATCCAACAAATCAAAGCGATCCATGATAATTGTTCCCTCGCTACTAGCCACTGTAATCGTTAATTTGGCCAAATATAGTTTCCATGAGTTCCTCTCCTTTGGTTGAGGTGGTTGATCAAGCCAAGTAAGCTCGATAAATGGAGGGTCTTAGGCGGCAGAAGTTGTTCAACTGGCCAGACAGCTGGAACAAAGAAGGCGATACCCGATAATTAAAGACTCGATAGAGGTGGTACTGCTCACGATTTCTCTCAGAAAACAGTAATTCATTGGCAGTCACAAAAAATGGGGTCAGTTTGCCATACTTGGTGGTCTTCACCTCGATGAAACGTTCCTTACCATCCTGCTCAAAAGAGCGAATATCATAGCCAGCATTGGGCCCAAGTGTTTCGGAAACCTGCTCCACAGAATCCAGCAAATCTATCCGGCCTATCGTTCGTAAGCGGGCTTTTTCATAGGCCATCACCAGTTTTTCTCCTGCATCTCCCAACTGTTGATTTCTTGCTTCCAACTCCAGGTAATTGATCCCAACCCACTCTTCAGCATCGTTTGGGGAGAGCAGGGGCAAGGAAGAATTCTTGGGGGCACTCTCCATGATCTCCAGCAGTTGCTGCATCATCCTTGGTTTGGGGACTGTCAGCGTGTCCTGTAAAAAAAGTTGGCTGAATTCAGGATTGTGCTGCAAAAACTCACGAATCACTACTGGAACAAGTTCTTTCTGGTAGTTGTAAAGCGGCTTGTATCCACTGATGCTTGGTAGTCCCAGTTCGATCAGTGCTGCACTAATATTTTGGTACATCAACTCAATTTCATGTTCTATTCGCAAATTGAGACGACTGACCAGTTTCTTACAGTGATCGACTTTATTATAAAATTTTCCCAGCATCTCGCTTCGGAGCATCGAGAAGTAGTCTTCCACGATGATTTCCACTTCGGTAAGCGTCCATGTCCGGTGCATTGGATGCCTGGTCTGTGAGGAGGTTGTGATCGTGAGGAAAGAGTCAGTTCCTAGCAGAACACAGGTGAGAGAAGAAAATCAATTTTTCCGCTGGAGAGAGCACCTGAACAGGACAACAAGATCCAGACCACACCAAGAATACAGATCTTGGGCAGTTGTGGTTGCTAGTTTTTCGTTCACAAATATTTCCGAACAAGGAAGTACTGTGCCTGTCTTCTGAAAGACTTTGGCAAGCACTACATCAAGGCAAGAATTGATCGCTTCAAGCTAGGTGAAGTTTTAAACGGCAGGTCAATCAAGATGGTTGTTGCAACTCATCTCATAGACGTTCCAATCTGACTTACTGGCAACTTTGTCATATAGCTTGCGGGCCCGATAGTTGTTATCTCGAGTGATCCAGCGGAAAAG
>WTIF01000251.1 GCA_011522845.1 Deltaproteobacteria bacterium | reverse complement strand
CATTAGTTCCGCTGGCGAGTCTCGAGCTGTGTTGATCCTGAGACCTGACGACAAGCGCTCTAAATTTTTAGCTGTGTCTTCTGCAGTGTTGGTCAAGTGGCGCAGGGCGGTCATGGATGCAATGTTGTGATTCACTCGCATGGCTAACTCCTAAAGCTCATGATTGATTCGGCTAGACCGAATATGGCAGTCAATTGCCAGATTTAAAAAATCGTTGTTATTCAAATTATTTAAATAGATTATAATTAATCAGATCTTTTCTAATAAATTATATTTTTCAGAGAAAAATGCTTGTGATCGTTTCGCTTCAGGCTGCTCTCGTCAACCGATTCTGCAAAACAGGTCGAAGCAGACAGTCAGCAATGATCTGTAGGAAGCTATGCTTGAAAATTTATTTGCCAAAGCAAACAAATATCTGAGCCAGGCTGAGACTCTGTTCAGCAGAATAATTCCTACACAGATTTGCGTAGGCTTCACAAATCCTATCGTCTAGCAAACACAACAGCGTGTTGTCTGCTACTAGACAGGGCTAAGTCTCAGATAGCTTCCCTTGCTCTATTTAAATAATCGAAGAACCCTCAAACTACTCTGGAATGGATCGCAAGAGGTACTGCCTTCGATCAAGCACAAACAAATATATTCTGTTCATCAAGAAGAGACTCAAACCAATTGGCAATTTCCCGGATTGCTAATTGGGCGTCTACAGTTTTTTAAGATGATCAGAACGAGCTGCTTTATTCTCCTAAAAATGAAACAGAAGAATTCTGCTCAAAGCGAGACTGAGACAAATTAGAGACAGTCTCCCATTCAGCAGGCAGAGATATTTCGTGAGAGATAGCCCTGCAAACTTATATCGTGATTTTATGCCTACCAGGATGAAACTCGGCAAAGTGTTTTTGAGCGGCTTCACTTTTTTGACAAGATCTGCTTCTACAGACGCTGATGTACTTCACAAATGCGGATTACCTAGCCAGAGTTGGGCAACTTTGCTTTGCAGAAATGCTTCAGGACAGAATTCAGCGTGCCAATGCTTTCTAGCTATACGGGCAAAAGCAACTGTCATTGTTTTGTTGCTGTGAGCTGATCATAGCTTCTCGTGCCAAGACCCTTTGGCTTTCAGCACAGAAAGAACAGCTGTTGCTCTTCAAAACAAAATAGCTGCGAGTGTCCGTGCCAGAGCCATTCGGCTAGCAGGACGCAGTGAACCGATCTGGTTCAGCATCACAGAGACGAGTAGCGTTTGCTTTTAGCCAAACAGGCTTCGAGAAGCGCTATCGGTTTTGTCACGAAGCGGGTTCATCCCGGGTGCTAGCAGGAAACTCTGTTAGCACGTTTCGGCAGCTGAGATCTTTGCTCAAGCTTGCCTTGGCATTTTAGTTCAAAGAACGAAGACAGTTTTTGGTAGTTTCGAACTACCTATTTGCTAGAGATTGCCTCAATACTGATGGGAATTCAGCTTTTTTGGGGCATCTCGAGCAAGCGATCCATTCCAGAGTACTTTCTTAAATAACAATATCGGTAGAATGCCGAATTTCTTTAGTCTTTTCTCATCTAAACGTAGATGGGGAGAGACTTGATAGAGTTATCGGCAGAGAGGGCAGAGACTTTAGCGATAATTGAGAGGAAATTCAGAGGAAATGTGGATGGCGGATTTTGACGAGTTCACCCGGCCACTGCAGGTACTGTTGCCAGCGGGGGTCAGGAACTGTGATCTGCATTTGCTTTACGGCATGCACCATCTCCCAGTAGTCCAGTTCTCGTGGCTCACGCAGGGGTCGAATATCAGTTCGCTGTCCCTTGCGGCGATTGCATCCCCGGCAACAAGTAACGATGTTCTCCCAGGAATTCTGCCCCCCATGGCTTCGAGGCAGCACATGGTCACAAGTCAGTTCAATCACAGGAAAAGCCTTCCCACAATACTGACAACGATGCAGATCCCGAATGAAAATATTACGCTTGGTGAAATTAACGCGGAGCCGAGCCCGATGGTATTCATGCAGAATCACCACGCTGGGAATCTTGATGCGTGTTGAAGGAGAACGGCATTCGTGAGCATACCATTCCAGCACATCAATCTTGCCAAGATAGTAGGACTTGATACCCCACTTCCAGCTCACCACGCTGAGTGGATTCCAGCGGTAGGGCTGGACATCAGCGTTTAGAACCAGAACTTCTCCCATGGCATGTTCTCCGCTGGGGTTTCAGTCAGGCTGGAAAGGGACCGGCTAGGCTGGGATGGATGGTGATTCAGGAAGTAGGTTTTCGATGGCTTGATCTTCTACCGTGATACTCAGAACTTCTTCCAGCGTTGTCAATCCTGCGCGAATCTTCTGGATTCCATCCATTCGGAGTGTGATCAAACCGTGGCGCAATGCAGCTCGCTTGATCTCGTTGGCGTCACTGCTCTTTAGGATCACATCCTTGATGGAGTCACCCATGATCAATAATTCATGCAGGCCCAATCGTCCTCGATAACCTGTTTCTCGGCAAGCTGGACAACCTCGACCTCGGTAGAATGTCGCATTGACTTGGCTGGCACCAAGACCCAGCTCACGTAACTGCTCTGGATGAGGTTCATAGGGTTCTTTGCAGGAAGAGCAAATTTGACGTACTAGGCGTTGAGCCAAGACTCCAATGATGGTTGAAGAGACCAAGAAGGGCTCAACGCCCATATCAATCAAACGAGTGATGGTTGCAGGGGCGCTGTTAGTGTGGACAGTGCTGAAAACCAAGTGTCCCGTCAGAGCTGCCTGGATGGCAATCTGAGCAGTTTCTGCGTCTCGCATCTCGCCAACCATCACCACATCGGGGTCCTGCCGCAGTACTGAGCGAAGCGCACGTGCGAAGGTAAGACCCAAGCGTGAGTTGACTTCAATCTGGCTGTAACTCGGAATCTTGTATTCGACCGGATCTTCAATGGTAATTACGTTCCGCGCCTGGCTATCAATTTCGCCGAGCGATGCATAGAGTGTCGTGGTCTTTCCGCTTCCAGTTGGCCCAGTCACTAGCACAATTCCACCAGACTTTTGAATCATCGAGCGGAACGGCTTGAGGATATCCTCACTCAATCCCAACTCATTCAGGCGCATCAGTTTGCTGCTCTGGTAGAGCAAACGCATCACGATTTTTTCACCATGTACCGTTGGAATCGTGGAGACCCGGATATCAATCTTCTTACCCGCAATCAGGACCATTGTTCGACCATCCTGTGGCAAGCCTTTTTGGGCAATATCGAGCCGCGACATGACTTTGACGCGGTTCACAACCGTCACATGAACCTGCCGTGGCAGGGTAGTCACCTGGTGCAAAACACCGTCAATTCGGTAGCGAACGACTGTTGACTTCGGGGAGGGATCAATGTGTACATCACTCGCCTCATCTTTTGCGGCTTGCCAGAGTAAGCTATTGACCAGTCGTTTGATGGGCTCCTCATCGTTAGCTTCCAGCAAGTCTTCTGGTTCTTCCACACCCAGAATGCTCTCAAAATTCTCTTGGTCATCTAGATTATCCACAGCTTCTTCAGTAGCAGCTGAAGTACTGTCATAGACCTGATTGATCAGATCGATAATCGCCTGGTGGTGGGAGATCACCGGCTGGTAACGCAGCCCCCAAGTACGACATAGATCGTCCAGCAAATCTGTACGTGCAGGATTTTCAACGGCTACTTGCCAAATTCCATCGGCATAGGCGAAAGGGCAAAAAACAAAATTTTTGAGATGTCGGATAGAGACTTTATCTGCGAAGCCTTCTGGCAATTGAGGAACGTCGAAATCATCGCGATATTCTAACTCATAATAGCGTGCCAGTGCCTGTTGCAACACCGTCTCGGTTGTGAGCTTCTGCTTGATAGCAGCATTCTTCCAATCTTCCCAACGGATACTCGCGGGCATCTCTGCCTGTAGTTGCTCTAGTTTCTCAGAGACAACTCCAAAGTCAGTCGTCAGAATTTGGGCAACGTGCGTGAAGGGCATGATAAAAAAACCTTAGGCAGGTACTTAGTTTTGCTTGCGAAAACAAACGCTTGACGGTCTTGTAGAACAGCTGTGAGCAAGCGAAGCTTGACGCTATAAAGTCTTTTGTTAGGATTCAGAAACAACTTATCTATTGAGAATCATTTGTTTTTTTAAATCATTTTCAATGGATAAAACTCTGCTAGATTAAAGCAGATTCCATCAGATTTTGCCAGAGCGCTTCGGTCAACTTGCACTAGAGCGTCTGCCTCTATTGATTTCATTTATGGCTTACGCACAACTTTCTAGTCCAATTGCGCCGGCAAAAAATCTGAGCGAGCTACTCACTGAGTGGAAGCCTCAACTTCAACAACTGGAAATCCAGATT
This sequence comes from Deltaproteobacteria bacterium, assembly GCA_011522845.1. GTDB lineage: Bacteria > SAR324 > SAR324 > SAR324 > NAC60-12 > JCVI-SCAAA005. The sequence continues at coordinate 3,440 of WTIF01000251.1, read as the reverse complement.
CTCTCGGGGATTCGCAGCGATATTCCCTTGCTAACCTCTGTTGCAGAACACATCCTCAGTTCTGGAGGCAAACGGCTTCGCCCAGCACTTGTATTTCTCAGTGGGGCTTTGGGTTCCGCACATTCTGAAGATTTGCTGGTCGCTGCCCAAGTTGTTGAATATCTACACACCGCGACATTGCTCCATGACGATGTGGTGGATCAAGCAGACCTGCGTCGTCAACAAGCGGCTGCCCGCACCATTTGGGGTAATGAGGCAAGTGTTTTGACTGGAGACTATCTGCTCTCTATGGCCTTCCACCAGCTGACCGGTCTAGGGAATCTGGAACTACTCAAGCTGATGTCAGATACTACCACTAGGATGGCTCGTGGTGAACTCTTACAGTTGACACGCTCATTCAACAGTGCCAATGAGCAGGAATATCTGGAGATCATCACCAACAAGACAGCTTGTCTCTTTGCAGCTGCTTCACAGATGGGAGGGATCTTAGCTGGACTACCGGTCAACCAGACCAAGGCTCTCTATGATTATGGAATGCAGATCGGACTTGCCTTCCAGATCGTTGATGACGTTCTAGACTACAGCGACAGTCATCGAACCGGCAAACCGGTTGGAACAGACCTGCAGGAACGCAAAATCACTCTACCTCTCAGCCATTTGCTTGACAAAGCTTCACCACGTGATCACCAGCGAATCAAGCAAATCCTCGCAGCAACCACTATCACAATGGATGATGTAGTTCATGTCACTCGTTTGATGGAACGCTATCAATCATTGCACTATGCGCTTGAGAGTGGCCGCCAGTTCGTTGCCCAAGCTCAGAAAAGTCTTCAGTCTCTCCCCAAAAATCGTATTCGCCACACCTTAGAACAGATCGCCGGCTTCATTGTGCAGCGAGATCTGTGATCAGCCCTTCCCAGATGTGGCAACTGGTGGCCGGGAGTGTCGGTTGTAAAGTTCGCTCCAACGAGTTACCCGACGTGCAGCCTCATTGACCGTAGCATTGATGTCTTCGATCTGCAGTGGCTTCTCAAAATAATCGTGAGCCCCTCCCTTCATTGCTTGAATCACATGAGAGAGATTACTGTGGGCAGTCATAATATAGATCTGCATCAACGAGTTGATTTCCTTGATCTGCTGCATCAATTCCAAACCGTTCATCTCCCCCATCATGATATCTGTAATCACAACGTGGAAAAAGCTCCGCTGCAACATGTTCAGCGCTTCTTCTGCATTCCGTGCTGTAGAGACGTGGTAACCTTGTTTGGTAATCGTCTTTTGAAGAACTAATCGGATATTCTCGTCATCGTCCACCACGAGAACATTTAACTCTGATTTGTTGGAGGAGGCTTTGGCCATGGGTTCCCGTAGGCTAACAGAATTAGGATTGAAGTTGACGTAGAAATTCCACTCGATTAGGAGCTTTCATCACAGCATTGCCAATCAGTAGTGCATCCAGTGGAACCGAGCTGAGGTGTTCAACATCCGCTCTGGAGTCGATGCAACTTGCACTGATCAAGCACTTGCCTGCTTGTTGCTTCCACCGGCGCAACTCAGATTCTTCTCGCCACCATTGCAGGGTTGTTTCGATCGTTCCCTGCAAGTAACCGCGCTGAGGTTCTGCAGGTAGAGCGGCGATGGGACGATTATTCAATAGCAGCACATCCGGATTAATCGCCAAAGCTCTGGGCAATTCCTCTTGCAGAGAGCACTCAACCACTGCGGTCAATCCAATTTCAACACAGCAATTCACAATTGCATGTAACTCTTTTTCAGAGAAATAGTATACCAGGATCAGAGCTGCAGAAGCCCCTCGTAAACGTCCCTCACGCAACTGGTATTCTCCCAGAATGAATTCCTTGTGCAATCTAGGGAGCATAGTCCGCTGTGAAACTTGCTCTAACAAGTCCAAGCTTCCACCAAAGTAGCTCTCGTCGGTTAGTACGGACACTGCTGCAGCGCCACCCGCTTCATATTCCTTTACAATCTCGGGCCAGTCTGGATCCGCTACATTTTGTTGGGCTGGTGAACGCGCTTTGAGTTCGGCAATCAAAGCTGGGCGCTGTCTCAACCTCAGCGCCTCTCTCCAATCCATTATTTCTGGAGCTTCTGCCTGCCGCTCTCGCAAAGCAGCAAGAGGATGAACACGTTGTCGTTTCTCAATCTCCTGCAGCTTCTGCTGACGCATCCGATCCATGAAAGTACTTATCGTCATTTACTATATCTCTGTATTAGCGATTTATTTCCTTACCAGATGCAGAGGCCATGCCCTCACCAGGGACAGACTTTAGGCCGCTGAAGGCCTGTAGGACAAGATTTTTTTTAGATAAAATAAAGTGTGCCCGGAGCTTGCATCGAGTTAATTCTGGAAACTTTAATTTATTCATATAATTTTAATAGTCTTCTGTAATCCTTATTGTCTGCAACGCTTGTTCTGCTCTGGTCATGGACGCCTGGTGCTGACAGAGAATGAAGAAGAGGTGGCTTGATTACAATTTACAATTTCAAAGGGGGAGCCGGTAAGACGAGCTGTGCGATGAACATTGCGCTCACCATGGACTATGGTGTGGTGACCAATGATATCTACTCGCCAATTGAAGAAGTCTTTGACAACGTGCTCAAGGTCAGCCCATCGGAAGAATTTCCTGATTTCCCAACCGATGCAGAAGTCATCTTTGATTTGGGGGGCTACATCGAAGCTCGCAGCATCACGGTGCTACGCAACTCAAAAGTCGTACTTGTTCCTACTATCAACGAGTATTCAATTTTGCAGACTACGATAAACTCAGTCGCAGAAATTGAAGAATATAATACGAACATCTGCTTGATCGCCAATCGAACCAAGCGTGGGGATTATGAAGAGATCCGTCAAATCTTATCCCGATTTTACAAATATCCGATTTTCGAGGTGAAGGAGAGCCAGTCGATTCCTGCCATTTTCAAGAAGAAGAAGAGCATCAAGGCCATGGTCGAGGAAGGAGGTCTGCAAAAATACCACTTTCAGTACCTGGACCGGCAATTCGACAAGATCATCGAATTCATCCGGAGACATTATGAGTAAGGTCAACCTCAAAGATTACAAGAAAGAAAACCGGGGACTATTGCGCAAATCCGTCGAGGAACGCGTAACCTATAAGAAGTCCGGCCCCAAACCCAAACCCGAGGACGAAAAGAACTCTGCCAAAATCCTCGTTTCTATGAAGCCTGCCGAACGTGAGAGTCTTGAGGAAGCTGCGAATGGTCGCCCGCTCTCTCAATACATCAAGCACATCCTACGCGAACGCGGTGTCATCTGAGCGAACAGGTTTTATCACAAAGCCTGACGAAGGTGGCAGCACCGTGCCCTGATAAAATTTGGATTTAAAACTGGTGTAGAATTACTTTTTGAGGAGAGGTCTGCATCTTGCAGCAAGACATAGGACGGGGGTGAGCCCAGGTCT
>WTIF01000275.1 GCA_011522845.1 Deltaproteobacteria bacterium | reverse complement strand
GTTTTGGGATGTGTTCGTTACCTAGATCCATTCAATCTCAGAAAATAGAGTTAATTATACCTTTCATAGACTCTTCCCAAGAATTAACAAATAGAATTTTATTTTCTCGATCATTCAGTATGAGAAATGTTTCAAGTTCCAAAATTGGTGTTCAATTGAGGAGTGTTTTCACAACAGCTGCACTTTCCAAGATAGATTTTTCAAATGGGATTGGCTCCCAATCAAACATTTCAATTGTCTTAGAATTGTCGGCATGACCTGAACTGACAACTGACATCTTTCGCATTCACGTCTGTCCAGTCCTCAGGTGTGAAGGTCCCAAGCTTTTTGTCTCCCCACATTGCTGAATTTGAACTGGTCAAAATAATTCTTACCACCGGTAGAGCGAGAAATGCTCTTCACCAGTATCGTTCTTTCGATTGGCTTCTTCAGTCGCACCATCTCTGCAAAGAACAACCTGCTCTCCTTCGGCTTGATCACCAGCTTGACGGCTCTCTTTTCTAGTGGATTTGGTGGTTGCAAAAGCATTGATGAGTCTGCTCCATTTAAAAAAGTAGAAGAAACCAAACACAAAAATTTGAATCACTCAGTAATTTTATCATCAAATTACTAATCCTTAGCTAATATTAAAAATAAAATAACTATTTCAGTATTTTAAGATTTGAATCACTTGGCAGAATTATTGGAGAGATGAGAAGATTCACAATTCATGAGACGCAAGTTTAGCGCTCATGCTTTTTTCTCTTCCGAGATATTTGTCATGCAAAAGTGGAAAAAAACAGTTGATCACAACATGGAGCGCTGGGGATATCTGGTTGTGCGCTTCCGTTGGTTGGTGATCGCCCTCTCCTTATTGGTAGTCGGAGGATTTGCCTCGCAGATGCGCCATCTCTATTTCGATGCTTCTAATGAAGCATTCTTCAAAGGTGACGACCCCATTCTCGTCAATTACAACTCCTTCCGTGATCAGTTTGGAAGAGATGATCTGATCTTGGTTGGGATCGACACCCCAGAAGTCTTCAACACCGAGTTTCTGCGCAAACTCCAAGCGATGCAGGATGACCTGGAACGCGAAGTTCCCCATATTCGAGAAGTCAACAGCCTGCTGACCGTCAGATCTACCAGAGGTGCTGAAGATGAGTTGATTGTCGGTGATCTGATTGAGGAGATTCCGGAGGATTCACAAAAGCTGGCAGCACTCAAGGAGTATGTACTCAGCAGTCCAACTTATCCAAATTGGGTGATCTCTCCAGATGGACAACTAACCACAATCACACTGGAACTGAATCCTTACGTGCTTCCCGAGAGTGGAGAAGAGGACCTGCTTGGGGGCTTTGACGATACCGCAATGGATGCCGATTTGATGGGCGGCTTTGATGAAGCAGCAGCGACGGATGGCCCTGATATGCAGGCAGTTACTTCTGTCGAAGAGAATGAAGCGATCCTAGCTGCCAAGGCAGTGATGGCACGCTACGAGGGAGAAAACTTTCGAACTTTCATCTCAGGAGGCCCAGTCTACGGGTCTTCCATCCAGGATTCGATGCAGTCGAACCTACCCAAGTTTTCGGGAATTTCAATTGGGCTGATGTTCCTGCTTTTGCTGGTCCTGTTTCGCCGAATTTCTGGGGTACTGCTGCCGATCCTGTTGGTGGTGTTGAGCATGGTGGTCACCCTTGGATTCATGGGAGCCTTCGGTCGTCCGTTCACTGTCATCAATCAGATTTTGCCGTCTTTCATTCTAGCGATTGGGGTTGCGGATGCTGTGCACGTGCTGACGATCTTCTACCGACACAGAATGGCTGGCAATTCCAAGGGGGATTCAGTTGCCTACGCTCTCAGCCATTCGGGGCTAGCCATTGTGATGACGAGCTTCACGACTGCTGGAGGGTTGTGGTCATTCGCCAATGCGGCCTCGGCGCCGATTGCTGATTTGGGTATTTACGGAGGACTAGGGGTTCTAGCAGCCATGGCACTTACCCTGACCTTGTTGCCTGCAATTTTAGCAGTACTACCCGGAGGACCACAACCACTCTTTGGTCGCAAAGACCTGGATCAGGTTGAGCAAGCTCCTTCCTTGGCTGATCGTATACTGAGCAGTTGTGGAAAACTGGCTGTCAACCATCCCAAGCAGGTGATGATCGGTTGCGGTGTAGTCGTGATGATTGCGGTGGTGGGCATTGCCCAACTGAGACCTTCCAATTGGCCGCTGCGTTGGTTTCCAGAAAATGCTGAATTCCGCCAGCATACCCAAATTATTGATTCACGAATGGGTGGCTCTTCCAATATCGAGGTGCTGCTCAATACTGGAAAATCTGGAGGACTTTACGAGCCAGATTTCATGAATCGCCTTGATCAGTTGAACACAGTAGCCACTGAAGAACTGCAATTTCCAAAAGGTGAGGTTGTCGGCAAGGCACAATCAGTTTTGGATGTGTTGAAGGAATCCAACCGGGCCTTGAACGAAAATCGTGCAGAATTTTATGCCGTGCCTCAGGCAAGAGACATGATTGCCCAGGAGATGTTCCTCTTCTCCAACAGCGGTGCGGATGACCTGGAGAAGCTGACTGATGTCGGTTTCAGCATGGCAAGACTGAGCCTCTACATCCCGAATTTGGATGCCATCGATTCGATTGTCTTCACGAAACAGCTCGAGGAAAAAATTCAAAATATCTTTGGCAATACGATTGAGTATTCGATCACAGGGATCGCCCAGCTCTGGGCAGGAACAATGACCAATGTGCTCAACAGCATGAGGGACAGCTACATTATTGCACTGATCCTGATCACCGGGCTGATGGTCGTCTTTCTGGGGAGTTGGAAGGTTGGTCTGCTCAGTATGATTCCGAACCTGACACCCATTCTGATCACCTTGGGTCTGATGGGCTTTTTCGACCTGCCACTTGATCCCTTCACCATCCTAATTGGCAGCATTGGTATCGGGTTGGTGGTAGATGATACCGTCCATTTCTTGAGTGTCTTTCAACGATATTTTGATCGCTACGGAGATGCCGCTCGGGCCATCCAGGAAACCTTGATGACAACTGGCAAAGCCCTGCTCTTCACTACGTTGATTCTCGTAGGTGGCTTCGCTTCCTACATGGCTGCAGATTTTGTCAATATATTTGCCTTCGGAATGCTGTTGGTCGTCTGCATTAGCTCGGCTTTGATCCTTGATGTCCTTGCAGCTCCAGCGTTGATGATGTTGGTCTACGGGAAGCAGTCTTCTGTGGAACAGCCCCGAGCCTATCAAAAAGAGAGTGGTTTCGCGGAATTAAACTGATGTTTCCCAAGCGGTTTCTTTCTCCATAAACTTTTGAAGGAAACAGCTATTCTTGGGAAAGATCTTTGAACTCATTCACACAACAGAAAGGCTATGATGAATAAGTGGATTATTCTGGTTTTGGGAGCTTGCTTGGCAGGCATTGGTACCAGTGCCTGGGCCCTAACGGCAGATGAAATTATGCAACGGGTCAATGACCGTGAAGATGGTGACAACATCGTCATGGAAATGCAGATGGTGCTGATCAACAAGAACAATGAGCAGCGCGTGCGACGCATGCAGCAATATAGGCAGGACAAGGGAGAGGACTCCCAGAGCGTGATTTTTTTTGAAGAACCCGCTGATGTCCGTAACACAGGATTCCTAACTTACGATTACGATGACGAGAGCAAGGATGACGACCAGTGGATGTACCTTCCCGCGCTCCGCAAGACCAAGCGGATCGCGGCCAGTGACAAGAGTGGCTCCTTCATGGGCTCTGATTTCAACTACTCAGATCTGACTTCCTACAATCTTAGTGATTACAATTACAAATTGCTCAAGGAGAATGACAAGGTCGATGGTTCCGATGCCTGGGTGATCTACTCCGAGCCAAAGAATGATGATGTTAAGGAAGAAACTGGTTACGCTAAAAGCGTGATTTGGGTACGCAAGGACAACTACGTGGTCGTGCGGGCCAAGAACTGGGTTCACAAGAGTCCTGACATTAAGTTCTTTCAATTCAAGGATCTCCAACAAATCGAAGGTGTTTGGTTCCCTTCTGAGATCAAGGCTCAGCGACGCTTCGGCAAGGAGGTCGTGCACCAGACCATCCTGCGTCAGCAAAACATCCGCCTGAATCAGAATCTGGAAAACTCTCTCTTCAGTCAGCGAAGGTTGGAGCAGGGGCTTTGACGACATTCCGAACAAGTATTTTTTTAGCTGGTTTGCTTCTCTGGACTGGAACTTCTTTTGCCCAGGAAGAACCACTAGATGAATTGCTTGAAGGTTTTGAGGAATCACCTAGCTCTGAAGAAGAATCTGTGAACGATTTATTAGGTGGCTTTGAAGAGCCGGAAGCTTCTACGAATGAACTGCTGGATGGCTTTGAAGAGCCTGCTGAAACTCCCGATGCCTCAGAAGGGCTGCTTGAAGGCTTTGAGGAGAACTCCTCAATCGTGACCGAAACAGACAGCCTCTCTTTGCCAACGGGTCTGGCAGGGTCAACGGGAATCAACATTTCCTACGCCTATGCTCAGTCAAAGCCTAATCTTGATAAACCAGATTATCGGGGTTTAAGAAAACTTCGCCTGTATTTGCAGCTGGAGTATCAATATGACTTTACGCCCAATACCCGTTTTTTTGTAGATGGCAAGGCATCCAGAGACCTGGCCTATCAGTTTTTGAATCGTGAAGAGTATTCAGAGGAGTACCTGCAAGCTTACGAACAAGAGATTGAACTTCGGGAAACCTTCGTGTCAACCTCCTTAGGATCCGACATTGATCTAAAGTTTGGTCGCCAGATCAAAGTCTGGGGAAAGGCAGACCTGCTAAGCGTGGTCGATGTGCTAAATCCCACCGACAGTCGTGAACCCGGACTGATTGACATTGATGACAGCCGCTTGCCCGTCACAATGACCCAACTTGATTACTACACAGGGGACTGGAATCTGAACCTGGTTGTGATTCATGAAATCCGTTTTGGCAAATCCCCAGAGTTTGGCAGTGAATTTTATTTCGCGGATGCTGAAAGTCCACCAGAAGAAGTACCAACAGAGACCGAATACGGCGCAGCCCTGAACGGTCATTTCACGGGTTGGGATCTCTCCTTCTATGCGGCCAGTGTTTACAACGATCAAGGTCGGGCTGATGGCAGCTTCCAGCCGATGCTAGGTTTATTTCCAGACAGAGTGGTACATGACCGCTTGCAGATAGTGGGAACTGCCTTCAGCGCCGTCAAGGGTAGTTGGATCGTGCGAGGGGAAATTGCGGATGTCCAAGGACTACGGTTTACCAACTTTTCAAAGACCTTCTCACGGCAGGATCATGTACTTGGAGTGGAATACTCTGGTATTCCAGATGGGGCCCTCAGTGCGGATGTCTCATGGGAGTGGATTCGTGAGTTCGAGCAGGCATTGGAGGAAGCTCCTAATGAGCAGGAGCAGAGTACGGTTACGACAGCCATCCGCTTTCAGCAGGATTTCCTCAACCAGACTCTCTCCTTCAACGTGATCGCCTTCCAGTTTGGGGAATTTGGTTCATCTGGTTCATCCCAGCGAATTGGACTCGATTACGATTGGGCTGATGGTTTGAATGTTGGCGGAGGAGTTTTGCTCTACCACGAAGGGGATACATCTTACTCAAAACGCATCGCAAATAACGATCGTCTGTTCGCAGATCTGAAATACTCCTTTTAAGCTCTGCCCTATTCTTTGTTAATTAAATTTCTAATTTATCAGAGTCTTTTACACTCTCTCAGAGATTCGCTTGATGAGTGAACCAAGCCCAAGATTCTTTGAAATTTTCTTAGAAATTTTTGGATCACTCACCCGACAAGGTCCAGGCAATAGAGCCTCTGCTCAAAAAGCGTTATATCTTTGTGAGGATCTCCCAAATGTACCAGAGATTCTTGATTTGGGTTGTGGGACAGGAGGTCAGACCTTTCAACTGGCTGAGCTGACTCAAGGATCTGTCATTGCAGTCGATCAACATTCAGTGAGCATTGAAAAGCTTAGCCAAAAGCTTGTGCAGCTTGGTTTGACAAATCGTATTCAGGCCCAAGTCGGAGACATGGCAGAGCTGAATATGGCACAATCAAGTTTTGATCTGATCTGGTCGGAAGGGGCGCTCTACAACATCGGTATTCCGCGAGCGCTTTCGATTTGTGCAGGCCTGCTCCGTAAGGGTGGCTACTTAGTATTTACAGATGCAGTCTGGTGTAGAGCTAATCCGCCAGATGAGGTCAAAGCCATTTTTGAGAGTGACTACCCAACAATGGGCACAGTTGCAGATCTTGTCTCATTGATCGAGAGCAGCCCTTTTAAGTTACTGAATCACTTCCCTTTGCCACCGGAAGCCTGGTGGGATGATTTTTACACCCCGATGGAAAGGGTTATTGAGGAATTCCTTGGAAAATACGCGGATGATCCAGAAGCGTTGGAAATCCTCAAGCAACTTGCACTAGAGCCCGCAGCACATCGAAAAAATTCAGATTACTATAATTATGAGTTTTTTATTACGCGAAAAGTCTAGAGCCTACCAGTAAATAACGACTTAATGGTTTGGGCAACACTACACTCTTTAGGGGCAAATCCATAGATGCTTGCCCGAAAACTTTGGTGACTTTCGAGTGGTTCACACTCGTCACAAGCGCTGGAGTAAGCGCGGTCCCTGGCAACGAGTCTTTGAAATTCTGGCTACCGAGGCAAATAATGAGTGTGGCCAGATTGACAGCACGCTTGTTCGTTTCCATCGGCACAAGTCCAGCGCCAAAGAAGTGATCGCAGCCAAAAAAGTGTCGGTCGCTTCAGCGGAGTTCTGACAACGACAGATCCATGCAAATTGTTAGACGCTCCGTAATCCAATGGGGGTTCAATCTCGAAAGGAACTCTGGGAGTTCGACAGAGTCAAGTATCGATTGCGATATTTGATTGAGAATTTCTTTGCCAAGCTCAAGCAATGTCGGGCAATTGTGATCTGTTAAACTCAGCGAGCTTGTGCCTTTTTCGGTGGCATTTTCTAAGTAGTCACGATCATTTGGCTAAATTGATGACAGACCCTAATTTTTCAAACAAATACTTTCTAAAGGCAATTATGAATGACTCATACTTCACCTCATCCGTCCTGAGTAGTTTTATAGATTACCTTAAAGAAGGTTCTGCATTTTATATAATTGCCGGAATATTTGCGTGTATTGCATATGGAATACTCTATAACTCTTTGGCTCATGATAAAAAAATAGTTAAAGATAACCATCAATATGCTGAAATCCTTTCAAGGGTTTTATTTGGTGCAATTTTTATGATTGTTGGTGGTTTAAATGGCTTTTTTGACTTTGTTCCAGGTGGTCAGAAGTTGGAGTGTGAACCATGTTCATTGTTTATGAATGGATTAGATGCAACAGGATATATGTTCCCATTCGTTAAAATTTCGGAATTTATAATTGGTGGAATGATTTTATTTAATATGTATACTACGCTTGCTATAGTTTTAGCTTCACCGATAGTCATTAATATATTTTTATACAATTTATTTTTGGATCAAAGAGGAATTGTAGAAGCAACTGTTTTAGTTGTTTGCTTACTTTACATGACCTGGAGAAGGCAATTGAATTTTGTAAAATTATTTGTAAGATAGTGGATAGCCTTGGTAAAAATTCTAAGAATAAATGATTTTTATAATCATCACATGTATCAATCCAATTGATGCACTAGAAATGTGTATTGAAAATAAAAATAAATCTTAATATGTTTAATGACGTGAAGACAGAGCGACTACGAAGTTCTGGAGCTGATACTTAGGCGCTATTTATTTTA
>WTIF01000406.1 GCA_011522845.1 Deltaproteobacteria bacterium | reverse complement strand
CTGGATCCCCATAATTGGTCAATCCGTTGGCGAGCCCCTTTGAAATTTCAGACATCCACGGATCCTTTGGCCAAGTGGTGTCTAATATACTTTGGGACCATATAATCAAGAATTCCCAGGCTTCCACCCTCCCGACCAAAGCCACTTTCTTTTATACCACCAAAAGGCGCTTCTGCAGTGGCCAGCAATGTTTCGTTGATTCCTACCATTCCTGATTCCAAAGCCTGAGCAGTCTGCTCAGCTAATGCAGAGTCATGTGTAAAGATGTAAGAAGCTAGACCAAAAGGGGTTGAATTGGCTAATTTGATTACTTCCTCAAATCGATCGAAACTTGTTAAGGGAGCCACAGGAGCAAAAGGCTCCTCAATCATGATTCGAGCTTCGGGGGGGACATTAACCAGCACTGTAGGTTCCAAAAAATATCCAGTTTTATGGTTTGCATCTCGGTTCCCCCCAAGGAGTAGCCTTGCTCCTTTAGATTTTGCATCAGAAATGAGTGAGAGTGCATTTTTTAGGGATCTTTCTCGAATCATTGGTCCAGTTGTAACCTCTTCATCGAGACCACTCCCGGTTTTTAGATTCTTAGCAACCTCAACAAAAGCTTTGGCAAAAGGTTCGATGATGGAATGATGAACATAGAACCTTGAGGGTGAAATACAGACCTGACCACAATTGCGGAATTTTGTAGTAGCCAATTTTTTTGCGGCAGCAACAGGGTCAAAATCTGGATAAACAATCACTGGGGCATGGCCACCCAGTTCCATTGTGACCTTCTTTATGCCCTCAGCACACTGGCGTAGAATTTCTCTTCCAGCAGGTACTGAACCTGTCAGCGAGACCTTTCTGATAATTGGTGAAGAAATCAAATCTCCTACCATTGGATTGGGATCCCCAGTGAGAATTGAAAAGACTCCTGCAGGCAAACCCGCATCAATCAAAGCTTGACCGAGAGCAAAACAAGACCCTGGTGCTTCCGAGGCAGGACGTGAAATGACAGGACAACCCGCAGCAAGCGCAGCAGCAATTTTACGAGCTGGTAACAACAACGGAAAGTTCCACGCTGAGAGTGCTAGGCAGGGACCCACAGGCTGATAGACGACTGAAAGGCGTTCATCTGGTAATCTAGATGGGATGATTTGGCCATATGCTCGTTTACCCTCCTCACTATACCACTCAAACTGATCTGCACTGGCTCCTGCCTCTGCTTTCGCTTCAACAAGAGGTTTACCTGTTTCAGTGCTCATTATTTTTGCAATTTCATCGATACGAGATCTGATTAGATCAGCTGTGTGCCGCAAAATAGCTGCACGTGACCAAGCAGAAGTTTTTCGCCATTCTAGACCTGCTTGCTGACAAAAGACTAAAGTTCTTTCAATATCTTCTCTTGTAGCTGCTGGGATAGTCCCTATCTGTTGCTCTGTAACAGGACTCATAACAGATATAATTTCTTGATCGCTAGCTGATTGCCATCTGCCACCGATTAAAAGCCCATAATTTTCGTACATTGGTGTCTCAGGGTAATTAGTGAAGATCAATTTTTTGAAAATTTAGTTTTAATATCATTCCTTGTTCAAATCCTTGCCATTAAACTACTTTTAAAATTCATTAAATCATTGTTTCAATATACTTCTGCTGGACTTCCTCACACCAGTTTCCGACGTTCCAGCTTCCATATGCTCCCATACCTCCAAGTGGGTTAGGCCCATGGTAAACTGGCACATGAATCAGGCTGAGGCCTGAGTGGGCGTAGGCTTCAACTAACACCTTTTTCAATTCTCCAAGAGTAGTACCTCCCCAAAACGCTCGAATACCTTTTATCGATTGAGCCATCTTCACATAGTCCACTTCAACCAAATCATTTGTTCGATAAGTACAACCATATTGGGCTTCTTGCAATTGGCTGATTGCTGCCATTCGACGATTATCGAGTAACAAAATAGTTCCATGTACACCATGCTGAATGCCATCAATCAAAATTTGTGGGTTCATCATAAAGGAACCATCTCCTGTCAAAGCGATACCGTAACGACCTTCATCTGCCAGGGCTTGGGAAAGCAATGCAGAAACAGCGAAGCCCATGTAGGATGATCCTGAGTCAGTGAACGTTTCTTCAGGAGAATTATCTTCTACAATTTGGAATCCATTTGCTTGAACGTCACCTGCATCAAAAAACTTTATAGCTCCATGAAGTCGTGCAAAGTCATCGGCAATTTTAATTACCTGAGGCTGAGTTAGCAGAGGAATTTTCCAAATGTGATCTTCAATAGTAGCTGCATCAAATCGATCTTTCTTAAAAGCTTGCCATTCTTGCTTTTTAGCTAAGCACTTTGACAACCATTCACTTGTAGTTTTCTGTTTGTCTAAGCATCGAGTTAGTTGCTTCAGAACTGTAGCTGCATCTCCTTGTAATGCTAGGGTATTGTTGTAGTGAAGCACATCGTCAAAATCTGTATTGATGTTGATCACATATTTTGCCTTGGGCCAACCCATACCTGAACAGTCACTTTGACAAACTCCTCGGCTACCGACAAAAATAACTAGCTCAGCTTCCTGCATGGCGTAATTACCACTGATGGTACCCTTTGATCCACCGACATGCATGTTTTGTGGATGATCATCTGGTAAAACCCCTGTAGAGCCAGGGCTTAAAACGACTACGGCTCCAGAGGTTTCTGCAAAACATAGTAATGCTTCTGCAGCTTTGCGAGACCCACCTCCCACTTTGATTGCTACCTGAGAAGCTTGGGAAATCAATGCTGCCGCTTTTTTGATCAAGGCATCGCTAAGGAGGTAGGGTACAAATGGCTGAGGACGTTCTGGCAAGCTATCTAATCGCAAGGTGACTTTTGCAGGCTGTGTATTGATGGGTAGGTTCAGAAAGAAGGGGCCTGCCTTTGAAGGATGGAAAACCCTTGTGGCTCCCCTTCGAAGCGCTTCACGAAAGGCCTGAGGAGTGTGGAGTGTATATGATGATCCCATAACAGATGTGATTTGCCCGAACATGCCTTGCTCTCGTTTCGGTACCTGCTGCATGTTGTATCCCTCACCATGTGTAGTTTCATCACCATAAATGTGATAGACTCCAATGCCATTTGAAGAAGAAACAATGGATGCTGCCATGGCTTGCAGAGCGCCAGGCCCAATAGAGGTAACCACGGCACATGGTTCATCATACACCCAACGTAATGCCGTAGCGGTGTGGGCCATTTCAACTTCGTTTCGAAACTGAAACCCCCTCACCAAACCTGCAGATTCATAAACTCGAAGAGTTTCTCCAAATTCAGTGGAACCATGTCCCAAGATCATTAGAAATTTGGTAACCCCTTGCCTGATCAGCCCTAGCACCAGTACCTCAGTCAGGCCCATGGAAACTGTATTTGATAATAAGCCTGCCTCAACAACTGCATTCACTCCACCATGACTTTTGAACCACTGTGCTCTTTTTGCTTGGGTTTCTGGGAAATCATGTGATGAGTTCATACCAGTTCCTCCCGCAATCTAATGGATTGCCCTTTTTGGGCTGATTCTTCTGCTGCCAAGGCAAATTTTAATACCTGTCTTCCCTGCCTGGCTGTCAAAATGGGCTCTCCTCCATCTTTTAGCACATTGAGAAAATGGCGAGTTGACTGAATAAAACTCTGCTCCCACCCCATAGCGATATCCCGATATTCAGTGATCTTATCCTTGGAGTAGAGCACTAGTGGAGGAGTTTCACCGATTCGACCATGCCCTCCGTTGATCCAAATGATCCCATGCGTTCCTGTTATTTCCACACGGTCATCCTGCGCATAGTAGTAACCAGAAATTTCAAGTTCAGGAGAATAGACAACCTCCAAATTGCCAATTTTCCCATTCTGGAACCGAAATGAAATCAATGATGGGGCATCCAAAAAGCCACCGTCTTTGCGTTGTGTATGATGAATGTAAGAGTGCACTTCTTCTGGATTCCCCATGAAGTACCAGGCCAGTGCAAATTTGTGATGACCATCATCAAACACGAGCGGACCACCTCCAGAGGTCTCTTTATCTTGTCGCCATGCATCAGCACTGCTTGGTATCTCCCAAGCTGTTTTTCCCTTGCCAGAGTTTGACTTAATCCGGATTGATAGTGGTTCGCCAATCGCTCCCTCATCTATCAAAGCTTTGGCCTTCATCACTGGTGGATGAAAGATAAAATTTTCAAATACTTTAAAGGGGTGTGGACTCGCTTCAGCAGCAGCTACCAATTGATCTGCTTCATCTAGATTGATACACATTGGCTTTTGTAGTGAAATAATTTTCTGCGCTTCAATTGCTTTCAAGGCTATCGGCAGATGCATATTGTGCGGTAGCAGCAATTCAACCAAGTCCACGTCATCTCGCGCCAATAAGTCTTCATAATTATTTGTAACAGCAGCAGCAGGACATCCCCATTTTTCTGCTCGAGCTTTTGCCAGGTCGAGATCTTGATCACAGAGCGCTGAGATCTGACTGAAGGGGTTTTGTATGTACTCGATAGCATGAAGGTCAGAGATTCGACCTGTGCCGATAATGCCCACACGAATTGCCTGCCTGGTCATGTTACCTATGAAAAATTAAGTTTATTCGCCACATTCTTTAGGATTGTCCCAAATGTCATAAGGTGCTCATGCTGGATACGTACAGAAGGCCCTGAAATTCCAATAGCTGCGATCATACCGCCTCGACCATCAAACAACGGATATGCAGCACATCGAATTCCCTCTGAAAATTCCTCATTATCAATTGCGAAACCAATACTGCGAGTTTGCAAAAGTTCCCGATGTAGATGAGGTAAATTGACGATTGTTTTATGAGTATAAATCTGTAATTCACTAGGGATTTTGGCATTTCCAAAGGCCAAAAAAGCTTTTCCAAGTGCGGTACAGTGTAGCGGTGATAGAGAACCTATCGGGTGGTCTACTTTTAATGGTCTTAGAGAATCCACTTTATCTATATACCACACTCGGTCTTCAACCAAGACCGCAAGATGAGCACATTCTCCAGTTGTCTGAACAATTTCTTCCAGTGCAGGACGACAAATTTCCTTACACGCAATCACTTCAGTCAGAGAATGCTGATTTGTGGAGCATGTTTTCTGTGAAACTGCTGAATAGCGGCGCGATGAATTTTGTGATGCATATCCTGCCGCCACCAGTGTCTTTAAGATGTGTGAAGCGTTTGATTTATCAACATCCAGTAGCTCAGCAATATGCGTAAGTCTAAGCGGTGCATCAGCTTCTCTTAAAATATCGAGAGCTTTCAGCCCTCTGGTCAAGGATTGTAATAACCTCACAATCGTCTATTCCTGATCAAGTTTTGTAAGTTTTGCCATTAATTCCGTTTACTTTTATGAACAGCTGTTTCTATCAATTTACAAAGAAGTCAAAGCTCAAATTACAAAAAGGTTTAAAAATGTTGTACAAACTGTTTAACATATGGCAACCTTTTTGAAAATTTTGATAAACTTTCATTATTTTCGCACACATTTGTTGCCCAGAGCAATAATTTAATTGACAGCACAAAAACTCCCTGCTTAGATAAGCGGCGTGTACCGTTTTTGTTTGACAGAAGACACTTAAATTGAGGAGGAGATCTCATGAAATACATCAATCGCCGTACACTTCTGGGAACTTTATTCGCACTACCCTTCATTGGCCTGACGACATCAGCCTTAGCACAAAGTGAGGTGACAATAAGTCACTACTTTACTGGTGAATTAGGGCTGAAGGCTTTCGGTGAGCAAATGGAAAAGTTCGAGTCAGCAACAAGCTATAAAATGAAAAATAGCCCTGTTGGTCACGAAGATTTCAAAACAGATATTCTGGTACGAGCATCTGGAAGCAGCCTTCCTGACGTCTTTAGTTACTGGGCAGGTGCAAGAGTTCAGTTTATTGCGGATTCTGACAGCCTAAAGCCCATTGACCAAATGTGGAACGAAGCTGGATTGGATAAGATTGTTGCCAAAACGGTTGCGGACAGTGCAACTATGTACAATGGCAAAAGGTTTCTGGTACCATTTAACTACCATTACTCAGGAATGTTTTATAACACCAAGGTGATGGCAGATGCAGGAATTACCAAAATGCCTACCGACTGGAATGGATTTCTTGCTCTTTGCAAAGAGTTGCAATCGAAAGGAATCACTCCGATTGCCTTGGGTTCAAAGAATCGCTGGCCAGCTCAGTTTTGGTTTGATTACCTGTTATTACGCAGCGCAGGCCCGGACTATCGAGCTCAATTGATGGCTGGGAAAGCATCCTACGATGATCCTCAAGTCAAACAGGCTATGGGGATGTGGAAGGCGTTGGTCGATGCAGGGTACTTCGTGGAAAATGCGAACGCGAACACATGGACAGATGCCTCAGACCAGGTTGCAAGAGGCGATGCAGCGATGACTTTGATGGGGACATGGATTACAGGTTACTGGAATGGTCTTGGCCTTGTCCCAGGAGAAGATTATGACTTCTTTCCATTTCCTAGCATCATGGCTGGGGTTCCTTCCGCATCAGTGGGCCCTGTAGATGGTTTAGTAATTGGAGCAAACACAACTAATCCGAAGGGTGCAGAGGAATTTTTGAAGTTTATGGTTTCTGATACTGGGGTGCAAGCAGCATGGAGCAAAGCTCAAGGTGCCCTGTCGGCGAATGTCAATGTCGATGCATCAAATTATAATTCTGTAATGTTGAAAGCTTTTGAGACTGTTAAAAACTCAGATGCTTTTGCATTCAACTATGATTTAGCAACACCACCTCCAGTAGCTGAAGTTGGCTTGTCGATGTTTGCCCGATTTATGGATGATCCGTCAGGTGTCGATGAAATCATGAAGCAAACAGCACAAGATGCTGCCGGTGCATTCAACGAATGAGAATAAGCTGAATTAACTCCAACATGCGGGGTCTTCTTGGACTCCGCTAACCAAAGCCAGCATGGAACGCGATAAACGCTTATGGCGAATCGTCCTCCTCACACCACCACTTCTCGTTTTTTCTGTCTTAATCGTCTGGCCTCTCCTAAGTTCCTTTTACTATAGTTTTACAAACTGGAACGGCTTCAGTAGTAGCTATCAGTTTGTTGGATTAAGTAATTTTCAAAAGATCTGGACAGATCGTCTGTTTTTTCAGGCCACAGTAAATACCATCATTTGGATGGTTTCGGCACTACTACTACCAACTTTACTAGGTCTTGTACTAGCTCTTTTACTTGACTCAAAAGTTCGTGGTGGAAAATTCTTTAAAACGATCTTTTACCTACCCATCTGCCTTTCAGCTATTGTCGTGGGACAAATCTGGATCTGGATCTATCAACCAAACTGGGGGCTACTGAACACATTAATTGAAGAAATCACTGGTGAGCGTTTCCGGTATGCATGGCTTGCGAAGCCAGATAGTGCTCTATTCTCTGTGATTGTTGCTTGGTCTTGGCAACAGACAGGGTTATCAATGGTCATTTATCTTGCTGGACTCACTGCCATTCCATCTGAAATACTTGAAAGTAGTGCAAGTGAGGGTGCTACGACATGGCAGCGAATATGGTATATAATAATACCTCTACTTGTCCCATCAACTGTTGTTGTCATCGCACTCTCTGTTATTAATTCACTGAAGGGCTTTGATATTTTATACATTATGACTGGTGGGGGACCCTTTAATTCATCTGATACTTTGGCAATGCATATGTACAATGAAAGTTTTAAAAAATATCTTATTGGATATGGAAGTAGTATCTCAGTTGTTTTATTTGTGATTGCATTGATCATTATCGGAATTTATTTTAGGCAACTTCGGAAGTTTGATCAGATTTATGGTCAGTGAATAAAGT
>WTIF01000340.1 GCA_011522845.1 Deltaproteobacteria bacterium | reverse complement strand
TTCCAGTCCAGCAGAATTCCCAGTTCCCACAGTAAACAGACTTCCGAAAAACCGAGAAAGAATCATTCTTTTTTTCAGATTTCTCGCATCATGCAGTACTGCGTGAATCACCTCAGGAACCCCATGTCCAGAGGGATCTCTCAGTAAATTTCGAATCATGAAAACGGCTAAACCCGCTCCCAGTGCAGGCATCAAAATCTGGCCAAGATCAGGAAGAAAGAGAATGGATTCCTGCAGGAAGTGCACACCCCAGTTCAGGCTAACCGCCAGGACTCCACTACCAGCTCCAATGATCAGAGCGCATAGCATCATCACCACGGTTTCACGGGCAGAATGAGTTCGAAAGTGTGACAGTCGTTCGCCCTCGCCCAGAGGCGAGCTTGGTAGGAGAGATTGAAGCTTAGAGTGAAGTTCTTGCTTGAATGTAGTCCAAGAGTTCATCTTGTGGGGGTGCCTGCTGCAGAAAGTCCTCGACGCCTGCTTGCCGCAGCAGACCAGCTATTTGCGAAAGGATCTTCAGATGGTGGGAAGATTCGGCGCTGAGCAAAAGAAAAAGGGTATGAACAGGTTGTCCGTCTGGTGCGTCCCATTCGATTGGTGAAGAAAGAAAAAACACGTCCACACGAGATTGGGATTTCGAAATGGGCAGTGGATAACGAGGATGAGGAACCGCTACTCCTTTACCCAGAGCAGTTGATGACTGACTCTCGCGCTCTAACAGGAGTGTCTCTAATTTTTGTGGTGAAATCTTATTCAGCTGCAACTGTCCAGGTAGGTCCCTAAGAACAGCTTCTCGATCCTCGCCCTTAAGCCCATAATGGATGTCTCCTAGTTCCAAGGCAGCCAACAGATTGTCTGAAACAAGATTCCCCTTTTTGCCCAGTGCGGATGAACCCAAGCGGAGGTGTTTGGCTTCTGCCCAGGAAATCAGCGTGGTTCTATTGATGAGTGGCTTGCCGTTCCGGATAGTGCAAGGAAACTCTCCTTGTTGAATCCAGCGACGAATCGTTGTTTCTGGCACCCGGAGTAAATTAACTACCTCCGGGATGGTGAGCATCTGAGCCATAGACTTAGACTTAATGAAGATTCAGCTGCAATTTAATTTACAAATAATAACTTTTTCTCCTGTTCACTGCAAACGAGGAATGGCTGAATGATTAAAAATTTTTGGCAAAGTTGAATTGGCTGTCAAGATCATAAGATTTAATAGTACCAACCTTGCAGCCATGATCGGAATTTGTCATGATTCATTGAGTGATTTCAAGCTACTTACCTGATCTCTTAATTTTCCTTGAATATTTCATGCCTACACAATCCAGCCTGCTCAAAGAACTTAATCAACTTCAACCTTCGGCGGATTTTGTCCACCGTCACATTGGGCCCAACCAAGCTCAGCAACAAGCAATGTTGCAGTTCCTAGAGCTGCAATCTCTGGAGGATTTGCTAGAAAAAACGGTGCCCCATGACATTCTGCAGCCGCAAAGCAAGCTGGACCTTAGTCCAGCAAGTGAAGAGCAGGCTCTGAATGAGTTGAAATCAATGATGGAGGCTAACCAGCTTTGGCAGAGCTTTCTGGGTCAGGGCTACTATGGAACACACCTGCCTGCTGTAATTCGCCGGAACCTCTTGGAGAATCCAGGCTGGTACACCGCTTATACCCCATACCAGGCAGAGATCGCACAGGGAAGACTGGAAGCGCTGCTCAATTTTCAGCAGATGGTCCTGGATCTCACAGGAATGGAGGTTGCCAACGCTTCACTTTTGGATGAAGCCACTGCAGCTGCAGAGGCGATGACACTCTGTCAACGTCACACGAAGAAAAAGAACAACCAGTTCTTTGTTGATTGCAATGTGCACCGGCAGACCCTTGACCTTCTTCAGACTCGAGCAGAGCCGATGAACATTCAGTTGGTAGTTGGTGAGCCAGCAGAAATACCAAGCAGCGACTATTTCGGAGCCTTATTGCAGTATCCCAATACCTTTGGGGCGATCAATGATTGGTCAGAGTGGATCGAAGCCATGCACCAGCAAGGTGTCTTGGTCGCTGTGGCCACGGACTTACTCAGCCTAACGATCCTCAAACCACCTGGAGAAATGGGCGCTGATATCGTCTTCGGCAGTGCCCAACGTTTTGGGGTTCCCATGGGGTATGGTGGACCGCATGCTGCCTTTCTGGCAACCCGTGACACCTTGAAAAGATCGCTTCCTGGAAGATTAATCGGCGTTTCGCAGGATCGACAGGGGCAGCTTGCCCTTCGCATGGCATTGCAGACGCGTGAGCAGCACATCCGCCGCGATAAGGCCACCAGCAATATCTGCACAGCGCAAGTTTTGCTCGCGGTCATCGCTAGTTTTTATGCGGTTTATCATGGTCCAGACGGTCTTAAAAAGATCGCCCGAAGAACGCATACCCTGACGGCCCTCCTTCGACAAGGCTTGAACCAAGGTGGGTTTGCCTCGAATGAACAATTTTTTGACACCCTTTGCATCGAAACCAAAACGCAACAACCAGGAATTTTGCAGCGTGCTCAGGGAGCTAAGGTCAATCTTAGAGTAATCGATTCCACTCGTCTCGGAGTTAGTCTTGACGAAACTACGACTCCTGAAGATGTCAGCAAACTTCTCGAAGTTTTTGGAGTGGAAGCCGATTTAAATTCCTTACTCAGTCAAGCCAACTCGTCTGATACCGGCATACCAGAGAGCTTGCGAAGAGAATCGGATTTCTTGAGCCATTCTGTCTTTCATCGATACCACTCTGAAACCGAATTGATGCGCTACCTGCGGAACCTCGAGGAAAAAGACTTGGCCCTAAATCGTGCCATGATTCCGCTAGGATCCTGCACAATGAAATTGAACGCCAGCGCTGAGATGATCCCGGTGACCTGGGAAAGTGTAGGGTCTCTCCACCCATTTGTGCCCGTAGAGCAAGCACAAGGAATGCAGAAAATGATTCAACAACTGGAAGATTGGCTGATGCAATTGACCGGTTTTGATGCCATCTCCATGCAACCGAATTCCGGCGCTCAAGGCGAGTACGCAGGGCTTCTGACAATCCGCAACTATCATATCTCCCGAGGGGAAGCACACCGTCACATCTGTCTGATCCCGAGTTCAGCTCATGGAACTAATCCCGCTAGTGCACAAATGGCGGGAATGAAAGTAGTGGTGGTCAACTGCGATTCCCAGGGGAATGTTGATGTCAATGACCTGCGTCAAAAAGCCGAGGCACACGCTAGCGAACTAGCCGCCCTGATGGTGACTTATCCTTCAACTCATGGGGTTTTTGAAGAAGAAATCCGCAGTATTTGTGAAACCATCCAGGGCTTTGGTGGACAGGTTTACATGGATGGAGCCAACCTGAACGCTCTGGTGGGCATTGCCCAACCGGGGCAATTTGGACCAGATGTGATGCACTTTAATCTTCACAAAACCTTCTGCATTCCGCATGGAGGTGGAGGTCCTGGAATGGGGCCCATTGGTGTCCGTTCTCACCTGGAACCCTATCTCCCTAATCACTCCATCATCAAAGTTGCCGAAAATCGAACTGGCGGGGCTGTTTCAGCAGCACCTTGGGGAAGCCCAAGCATCCTACCAATCTCCTGGATGTACATTCGCATGATGGGTGGAGCTAACCTACGCACCGCCTCCCAGGTCGCCATTCTTAACGCAAACTATATGGCAGAACGACTCAGTGATGCTTATCCGATCCTCTATCGTGGCCGCAATGGTCGCTTGGCACATGAGTGTATCCTCGACATCCGACCCCTCAAGAACAACTCCGGAATTTCTGAGGAAGACATCGCGAAGCGTCTGATGGACTATGGATTTCACGCACCTACCATGTCCTGGCCTGTCGCTGGAACCTTAATGATTGAACCCACAGAGAGCGAATCCAGGGAAGAGCTGGATCGATTCTGTGAAGCAATGTTGAAAATTCGTGAGGAAGTTCGCCAAGTCGAGGAGGGGATTTGGCCCTTGGAAGACAACCCGTTGGTTAATGCTCCACACACTCAATTGGACCTAACCGCTGAAGTCTGGGCTCATCCCTACAGTCGAGAAATCGCAGCTTATCCCTTGCCAGGCATGCAAACCCAAAAATTCTGGCCAACGGTCAATCGAATCGACAACGCCTATGGAGACCGCAACTTGGTCTGCTCCTGCCCAACCGTTGAATCGTATCGATAATGGAGGACACAAACTTCCAAACCGGAATTTTTGAGGAGATGCCCTTTGAGGAATATCAGCAAGCTCAAGGGCTAAACCAGTCGACATTGAAACAGATCTTCCGACCTGGAAATTACTACAACCCGCATGGAGTCCTGATCGGCAACGCAGGCCACTGTCTTCTGCTGGAACCGGAGAGATTTGAACAGGACTACCAGCGACTGGCCCCGGGGATTTCACTGCGGAAGCTAAAAAAGTTGGAAGCGGAGGAGGATCCTTGTGAGGAGCCCCGTCCGACCTTTCTTCCCACGAACATTTGGGATGCATTGATGAACGCGCAAAACGCCGTCAACCTTCACCCCCAAGCCAGTTGGATGCTGGAAAACAGTCTGAAGGAAGTTTCCCTTTTCTGGGAAGCTCCGGAGCACAATCTGCGTTGTAAAGGCCGGCTCGATCTGTTCTGCCCAGAGAAAGCTTTCATCGCTGATCTCAAGTTTTCCTATCGGACGATCTCAGAGGCCAACACGCAATGGCACTATGCCTTTCAAGCGGCATGGTATCGTCAGGGTATTCACAAACTGACCGGGGAATGGCTACCCTTCTACTTGATCTTTGTGGAACGCAACACTCCCTATCGAGTAGTGGTTGCCGAACTGGAAAAAGAGACCTTGGAAGTAGGTGATCGATTGTTGCAGGAGTCTTTGGTCGAATACGAAGCCTACGCGGCTCCTCCAGAGTTTGACGATCCTGCTTGAACAAAAACTATCTCTGAAAATGAGATTTTGAAGTTCACTCAAACCCTAACCCAAACAACAACATGGCTTTTTTACAAATTCTGATCTTGGCTACGATTCTTGGCCTCTTCATCGGGGCCTTCAGCTTACTGTTGGTGGGAAGCCAAAAGGCTGAGCGTTACCCTGGGCTGGCCATCATTCCGGGGGCTCTGGTTGGTTTGGATCTTGGGTTGACTTCCCAGTGGGGGGAGTTCAGTCTCCTGGTGATTGGCGGATTGACAGGCTATTTTCTGATGCTTGGCTTCTGGCGTGATCGTCCGTCTGTCCAAGGTTTGCTACCACAGAGTATCCATCTTCCTAGCCCTGCCACCCCTACCGTTAGCCAGTCCACTACGGCAACCGATGCAAAGTCGGAAGATCAATTGGCGAACTATATTTGAGCCTTGGCTGAATCCGGGTAATTGGCTTCCTTGCCAATGTTGGCAGTGTGGACAGGGACTTCAAGGAGATTCGGAAGGCCCCTTCACCAACCTGCTTTGCTATTCGTGCGAAGTCAACCTACCCTGGATTAGAACTCACTGTCTGCGTTGTGCACAGCCAACCCTGAATACCTCTCAATTCGGTTGTTCTGCGTGTAAAAATTATCCACGCTGGCACTTGGATGAATGTCACAGCGTGTTGCGTTATGAAGAGACGATTCGTGAGTGGCTCATTGGCTTCAAGTTCTTCCAACAAACGAAGCTCCGCAAGTTGCTGGGAACTTTGTTTCTGGAAGGGGTGGTCAATCAGGGGGTTGAATTGACCGGGCAACTGGTTCCTGTACCCCTTTCCAAAAGCCGTTTGCGCCAGCGACAGTTCAATCAGGCTCAATTACTGGCACTGGAAATTCAGCGACACAGCTCCACTGTGAACCTACCCAAGACCAACCCGATTACCCGAAAAATTCAAGGATCCAGTCAAGCGACCACCTTGGACATTGAACTACGCCGAAAGAATGTGCAGAATGTTTTTGAGGTTCATTTCACAAAACTACCAGATCGTGTCTGGCTGGTAGATGACGTGATGACCTCTGGCGCTACCTTGAATGAGATCGCACGTGTTCTCAAACAATCCGGAGTGGCTTTTGTTGGTAGCTTGACGCTGGCTCGACGCTTGTTGGATCCCTAAAGCAAACAATCATGGCTTCTTCCCTTCTCTCCAATCCAATCAATCAACGTCGCCTGCGGGCTTTCCGCGCCAACCGACGAGGCTATTGGTCCCTCTGGTTCTTCCTCTTCCTCTTTCTTTTCAGCTTACTCGCAGAACTCATCTCTAACGACAAACCGCTGCTGGTTCGCTTTGACGGAGAGTTTTACACACCCTTTCTGGTGGAATACCCCGAGACTCAATTTGGTGGAGAGTTTGCGACCGAAGCAGAATACACCGATCCCTTTGTCAAGGATCTGATCGAAGAAAAAGGTTGGATCCTCTGGCCCATGATTCGCTACAGCTATGACACGATCAACTATAACCTGAGTGTCCCGGCTCCGGCCCCTCCTTCTGCAGAAAACTGGCTTGGAACCGATGACCAGGGACGGGACGTGATGGCCCGCTTAATCTACGGATTTCGCATCTCCGTTTTGTTTGGACTTTGTCTCACGGTCTTCAGTTCGATCATTGGTGTGGCGTTTGGGGCCCTGCAAGGCTACTACGGAGGTTGGGTTGATCTCGGGGGTCAGCGCTTCATTGAGGTCTGGTCTGGATTACCCGTGCTGTTCCTTTTGATCATCCTCTCCAGCTTCGTGGAACCCAATTTCTGGTGGCTGCTCGGTATCATGCTCTTGTTCAGCTGGATGGGCCTCGTCGGGGTCGTGCGCGCAGAGTTTCTTCGGGGTCGTAATCTCGAATACGTCCGTGCTGCCCAAGCCCTTGGATTGAGTAACGCCACGATCATGCGTCGTCACATCCTACCTAATGCAATGGTCGCTACCTTGACCTTCCTGCCCTTTCTGCTCAACAGTTCGATCACCACGCTGACCTCCCTCGACTTCCTTGGGTTCGGCCTACCTGTTGGTTCACCTTCGTTAGGTGAACTACTTGCACAAGGCAAGGCCAATATTCACGCGCCCTGGCTCGGCCTTTCCGGCTTCTTTGTCTTGGCTTTGATGCTCAGCCTGCTCGTCTTCATTGGCGAAGGCGTGCGTGATGCTTTTGATCCGAGGCACCGCAGCTAGTCCACACTATCTCCTCCCCAAATTGAAGGAATCTTTTACTGTAGAAGCTCATTTTATGCACCCATCTTTGGTGTCGTTGTGATAATGAAATGCTTAAAAGTGGATACACAATAAGAATCTTTCAATTTCAGCTGAATCTACCAGTTCTTAGTCCATTATAATAATCCTTATGGTACTCCGGTTTTCCTTGTTCAAGACTGTCTTTTATAGTGGGCTATTATTGTGTTTACTGTCTTTACTTCTGGTGACTTGTGCTCCATTACCGAAGGAAGGGGAGTCTCTTGATAGAGCTGAGGTCACCCTAACCCTTCAACATCGTAGCTCTGAGCGCAGTGAAAGAGTTGGTTCCAGTTCTCGCTCCACCGAATTCATTGTTGTCGTCGCTGGGGAAATCCCTTTTTCTATGGCCGGACCTGCTGACTATCTCAACTTTGGGCTCCTTGACCTAAACTCGAACCAAATCACACTCTCCCTGGATCTCGATACTTCGCTGAAGCTCCTCATCTATCGCTATGCTGAGACCTTCAGTCTCAGTCAACTCCAAACAAAACTGGCTAATCAGACACTCAACCAGGATGCAATTGACTTCGGAGTGACGGGATCTTTCAGCATTTCCTCTGGGTCTTCAACCACTTCGCAAAGCCTGACCGTCCAACTGCAGCGGGAAGCCCTCTTTCTCGACTCTGCCGTGTCAGGCCTGACCTACACCACTGGAGGAACTACCGCTACCACCAACCAGGAT
>WTIF01000125.1:6473-7880 GCA_011522845.1 Deltaproteobacteria bacterium | reverse complement strand
GCTTCTATCTTTAAGAGCAAAATTATGCAAATCATGTTGGCTTTCTCCCTCTTCAACGATCAGCTGGTTCAACTCTGAAGGAGATGAAGCAGATTGGTCGCCACACATTAGGAGCTTTGTTTGGAAAATAGAAAATTTTGAAGAAGGCATCAGTTGGTGGTTCCTCTGCAATGGTTATGATGCACCATTGCCTTTTTCGATTAAGGAAGAAAGATCTATCTCTTGGCAGTGGAATTCATCTCACTACTTGGGAATATCCCCGCAAATCTCCGAGGAAAACTTTATCGAAATGGATCCA
Source organism: Deltaproteobacteria bacterium (assembly GCA_011522845.1). Lineage (GTDB taxonomy): Bacteria > SAR324 > SAR324 > SAR324 > NAC60-12 > JCVI-SCAAA005. The sequence goes on along the minus strand of WTIF01000125.1, from coordinate 7,582 downwards.
TTCAGTATTTTGATTGGAACTGCTAGTCAATTGTGAACATTGATGAAACACATTGAATCCATAAGAATATTTCCGAATGACAGACCCTAAATTAATAGCAATTACTGGAGCATCTGGACTAATCGGCAGGGCTCTTACAAAAAAACTTAGATTGGAGAACCAACCATTCCTCAAACTAGTTCGTCATCCAGCTTCTGAAAAAGGAGAACGTTTCTGGAATTATTCAGAAAAGATCTTGGATGGTGGAATAGATGATATCGATGCACTGGTTCATCTGGCAGGTGAGACGGTCGATGGTCATTGGTCCAGCTACAAAAAACATTTAATTTACGAAAGTCGTGTTCAAAGTACCGAGTTCCTAGTTGAAAAAATCCTCTCCAGTCCATCACCACCCAAAGTGGCGGTGTTTGCATCTGCAATTGGATTCTACGGTCAAAAAAGAGCCGACTGGGTCACTGAAGAAAGTCCCCCTGGCGCAGGATTCTTAGCAGAGGTTGTGGAAGATTGGGAACAAGCTAGCAAAATACTTGAAGAGCACGGAATCCGTGTTGTGCGTTTACGGTTGGGGGTTGTGTTGGCAAAAGAAGGGGGGGCATTACATAAAATGCTGCCAGTTTTTCGACTCGGCTTGGGGGGAGCTATTGGGGGCGGTGAACAAAGAATGAGTTGGATAACTCTATCCGATGTTGTCGAATTAATCTGGCAATCTATTCATTCTGACAGTTGGCATGGAAACTATAACGCAGTGGCTCCGGAAGTGGTTTCAAATCTGAAATTCAGCAGAGTCTTGGGAAAAGTTTTAAAAAGACCTGCAATCCTGAAAGTTCCGAAGTTTGTGTTGGAGACAGTTTTTGGAGAGATGGCTGATTCTACGGTGCTCAGCGATCTCGCTGTTCAACCAAAGAGATTAATAGAGATGAACTTTCCTTTCAGGCACCCAAAGTTGCAACCAGCTTTGGAGGATTTGTTATCGAAATGACCCCCATTCTTGACTATCCCATCAAATGACCCCCATTCTTGACTATCCCATCATCGGAGTCTTTGGAATTTTATGGTTCCTTCTCTTTTTGGCTCTTCCCACTCACATATGAAACTGTTCTGGTTCTTTT
>WTIF01000125.1:0-6373 GCA_011522845.1 Deltaproteobacteria bacterium | reverse complement strand
GTTCCTTCTCTTTTTGGCTCTTCCCACTCACATATGAAACTGTTCTGGTTCTTTTTCTCAAATTGACAATTATAGGAAGTTATTGCTCCAGTCTGTAATGTCTTTGTTGACCATTCTGGAAGTGCACCTCCTGCAAAATCAGCGGCCACAACCTCAATTGGCCGTCCATCACTTCTTTTTAGGTCACTGATGGCGTATCCATCGCTTTGCTTGCGAATGGTCACATACAGGCTACAAGACTTACCATTATACTTCTTCTTGCCAATCCGCACGTTGCAGCCTTTCCAACGCCCTTCAATCGGGATAGATGCAACCTGATTCTTGGATAATAACCTAATCCGACATTGATCTAATTCCAGAATCGGTTTGCTGTTATTACTATCGTTTTTACGCACCGTTTGGATCTTGCCAGTTAGGAAAATATTTGTTCCCCGACCAGTTTCGACAAATTCCATCGCTTGGTCTTCACTCAGTACACAAGAAACCGAATTGCCTTGGCTTGTTAGTTCAAAGGACCAATCGCTTCCTTGCGGTCGTAATTGTTCAAAATCTCCAGTTAGTTCGAGTTCTTTTTGAGAGAAATCCCTGCGGAAACGGAGTTGATTCTCGGAATGGGTATTTAGAATCATAGCGATTTCTTGCGCCCCTAACGTCTTTGCAGAAATTGGCTTTACGAAGAGAAATGAAATAAGAACCAGCACCAAAAAACACGATTTCTTCATGGAACAATCTCAATAGATGGGTTTTTTTCATAATGACCACCTGGCAAAACTTGAATCCATCCCTGCAATTCCATTTCCAGTAACAGAGGCAAGAGTTGCTGAGGTCCTCCTTCTGTAATGAGACTCAAGTTGTCCAGATCTTGTGCACCCTCCTTCAGGATATCGAGAATCATGATTTGTTGCTCATTTAATTCACTGCGGGGAAGCTGAACTAGTTTGGATGGTTCTGGGAAAGAGAGTTGAATCCCAGCCTTATTCGAGATAGAGGGCAGTAGATCTTCCAGAATGTCCGTGGCAGAGGTTATGAGTTTCGCTTGGTTCCTTGAAATCAGTTGATTACATCCGCTACTGGGATGAGAATCGATCCTTCCAGGTACGGCAAAAACCTCTCGGTTTTGTTCTTGGCCAAATGTCGCAGTGATCAATGCCCCACTTTTCACGCTTGCCTCCGTCACCAATACCCCCTGTGAAATGCCACTAATTACACGATTTCTGATAGGAAAATTGTGTGAAACCGGCTTGGTGGCCAGAGGAAATTCACTGATCAGTGCTCCCTGTTGACAAATTCTATCCGCCAAATTTTGGTTTTCAGGAGGGTAGATATGCTGGAGTCCCCCTGCCAAAACAGCTATGGTTCTTAATCCGGCTTCTAAGGCAGCCTCATGCGCTACGGTATCGATTCCTCGAGCCAACCCACTGATTACAAAGGCATCTGGAACCAACTCAGCAAGTTCATTTACCAGTCTTTTGGTTTGCTCTCTTCCGTAACTGGTACAGGACCTTGATCCCACGATCCCCAAACATAAATTGTGTGCATCGGGTAACTCACCGTTGACATAAAGTACTGCAGGAACACTATGAATCTGCAATAGATTGGCTGGAAAACCCTCACTTTCTGGGCAAAGCAGTCGAAGATTGGGAGATGATTCGATTAGCCTTTTTTCCATCTGGAAACTTCGAACATCCATTGCTTTTGGTAATCGCTCAATGACATCTTTTCGGAGGCCCAATTGTTGGAGTTGATCAGAGGATTTTTGCCAAATTTGGGAGAGACCACCGAAGGTCTCTGAAAGTTTTTGCAGAGTCTGGGTGCCCACTCCTGCAACTAGGCTAAGTGCCAACCAGTCTTTTTCAGGTGACTCTAATACCATTCTCAGTCTCTTTGCTTGAGTGCTCTTTCCATCTCTCGATTCACTTCCCTCTTTTTGAGAGTTTCTCGCTTGTCATGAATCTTCTTCCCCTTCACCAAGGCGATCTCTAGTTTGATAAGACCTTTCTTTAGATACACTTTTAGGGGAACAATCGTAAGTCCAGCCTCACGAATTTGACCGTACAATCGACGAAGCTCACCCTTGTGTAGAAGGAGTCTTCTTGGACGCACTGGGTCATGGTTGTGTCGGTTCCCAAAATCATACGGAGATATATGGCACTGCATCAGCCAGCCTTCCATTAGTTCTGTGACTCGACAGTAGCTCTCGCTCAAGTTTATTTTTCCCTCGCGAATACTTTTGACTTCGGTTCCTTTCAGCTCAATTCCCACTTCGTAGGTTTTCAAGATTTCATACTCAAACCGCGCACGTCTATTTTGTGCGAGAACACGGCCCTGCACACCCATAAATTTCTCCCTAATTTGTTGGCACAGTTCTTGTCAAAAGTTAACTATTTAGATTCCGCCTAGATGGCCTGCCGCGCATGATGTGCTCCCCACTTTGAGAACCTGAACGAAGCCTGTTTTCATGTATTCAAAAGCTTTGCTTTTTCATCTTCTTTTATGTTTCGTACTACTCTTCCCGATTGCAGTAGAGGCTAAAAAAAATAAGAATTATCAGGAGTTTATTTTTAATGATGAAGATGTCATGCGGGTCAGAAGAGCGAACAACAGCTTCGAGGTTTTGATCAAGCCAAGAGCAGGCGAAGGAACCTACAAAATGGGCAAAAGGGTTCTTGACGATTGGCGTAATGATCACAAAAAAATCACAAAATATAATGGGAACAAGCCACTTTATCAACACCGCTTTGTTCCCATCCCATTTTGGTCACTGAATGATGCACTGCAGGGAGCTGCTTTGAAAGCAATGTTTCCAGAAGACGCAAGTGGAGCAGGAGGCTGGCGCCATCGAGTAACCTACCGATGGGAGACAGTCAGTTTAATCTCTGGGGTGTTCGCAAAGAGAAAGATTGGAGCCAGACACCTCATTCGGCACAACAAACTCAGGAACCAAGGTCGTTCTCTCAAAATTGGGGATGTAGTTGAGATTCCTTGGGATTGGTTGAGGGAGGGCTTGGAGTTACAGCCCCTCAAAGTCAAAGAACCGTTGTTGGTCAAAGCTGATTCCAAGGGAAGGCGCTTTGCGGCATATAAGATGTCATCCGGAGACACCATATATTCTTCTGTTGTAGCAAGATTTACCGGCCGACTCCTCCACGAGGAAGTTGATCGAATGGCCAAAGAGCTTCTTGAATTAAACGATATCAACAATGCAAGATTGATCCAGACTGGCCAACTCGTTCGCTTTCCACTCGAGTGGGTAAGTGATGAGTATCTGGACTTGTCCAGTGGAGGGGGCACCGTAACGGTTGCTGAGAGTGATGATGAGGTTGATCGTAATGATGATGGAGAGGAACTAAAAATCAAACCACCACCCGTTCCTCCCCCGGCACCCGATATCCACCTGAAAAAAGTAGTGCCCCAGATTGCAAAAAATTCTGCGAAGGAAGCAAAAAAAGCAGAAATCAAGAAAGCTCCAGCCAAGCAAAAGAAGTCAAAAAGTAAATCTTCAAGGAATGTTGTCCGCACAAAAGATCAGATCCACATCATTCTGGATTCGGGGCATGGTGGAATTGATCCAGGAGCAGTAAAAGGGGATCCAAAAAAAGGTGATAGAGTTTATGAGGATGATGTTGTCTACGACATCGTTCAGCGAATGTTGCCAGAACTAAAGCAGTCAGGATTTGTTGTTCATGAAACCGTCAGGGACAAAAGCCAAAGTGGGCCTGTCAAATACCTCAGCGAAAAAGTTGACCGTGACGAAGAACTCCTAGTAAATCCCCGCTACGATCTTGGCAGTGCAAGAGTAGGAGTAAACATGCGTGTGTTTTTAGTGAATCATCTTTACCTAAAACTACGCAAACAGGGTGTGCCCTCTGATCAGATTGTTCTGATAAGTGTCCATGGAGATGCTTTACACGCATCTTTGCGAGGTGCCATGATTTATTATCCCGACCGACGTGTTCGAAGTAGGGCTTTTGGTGTAGTTAAATCTGTTTACACTAAGCGTAAAGAATACATCAGAAGAGTCACTTTCAATAAAGGTGACAATCAACTTTCTGAAAAATACAGCAGAGAGTTGGGCAAAACGATGATCGATAGTTTCCGAGACGCGAAGTGGTTGACTCATCGCAACAACACGGTCCGTGGCTACATCATACGCCGAGGAAAAAAGTCACTCCCTGCAATTTTACGTTACAGTAAAATTCCGACATCTATTTTGGTTGAAGTAGCAAATTTGAATAACGCTAAAGATCGAAAATTGGTCTTGGATCATAGAAATCGCCAAAAAATCGCAGATGCAATGGTAAACGGCCTGGAGTCACACTTTAGAGGTAGCAAAGGACTTCTGGCTCAACGTTGAGTTAGGTTAGGATTGAACCGCGCTATAAGGAGCGGTTCAATAGTTTTTTTATAACTCAATTCATGCGGCTAAAACTGACTTCTCAAGTTTCAGAATATGGCGAGCAAGCCTTCGAGAATGTCTGAAAACCTGTTCCATTTTCTCAATCATATCCACCTCTAATCGATAGACCAGTAAACCTCCACCTTCCATTGTTTCCAATCTTTTGGCTTCCTGAGAATGGGCTTTCTCCGCATAAGCCTTCAACTTTTTCTTCATTCCGATGACAGGTTCTGCAGACTGCCCCTTTTCAGAATCTAGAGCCACCACAGTTTTCTCAAGAGCTTCCAGTGTCATTGCATGATACTCTGACAAAAGCTTCGTTGACTCAGCGTCAAAATTAACTTTGCTTTCCTGTTTTTGCTCAATCAATCGACTGATGTTTGTCTCAAGGACATCACCAATATGCTCCAGTTCATCTGCCATTTTAACTAACCGCATTTGCTCATCTTGTTGTTCAGGGGATAACGGTTTTCTGCCCAACTCTGTCAAGTATTCAATAAGCTCGTTGTGCATCCTATCAATTTCATCATCACTGCTTTTCAAAACTTTGAGTTGCTTCGGATCATCAGAAAGAAGTGTTGGCAAACTGTCACGGTAGGCCATCAAAACCAACTTGCCGAGTTGCTCAAGTTCTTTGGTAACAGCACTCATCGCCAAAGATGGAGCATTAAGAAGATCAGGTTCCAGGGCTGTTACGTAAACCCCAGCCCCTGCTTCGACTTTTTCCTGGGGAATAATCTTGATTAGGAAATTGGCTATAAAAGTCAGAAATGGGAGAAACAGAATTGCCATCCCGATGTTGAAGAATGTATGAGCATTAGCGATCGCTCTCGTCAGATCAGCAGAATCAGCGTTTTCAGGTCCAATGGCGTTTGCAATTAATCCCAAAAAGGGCAACACCAGGAGAGCCCCCCCAAGATTGAAAAAAACATGCGCTCCCGCGACACGCTTTGCTTCTGTACTTCTTCCGATGACAGATAAACCAGCGGTAACACATGTTCCTACGTTAGCTCCTAAGATCAAAGCCAAACCAGCTGGAAAGGAGATTAACTGTTGTGTGGCTAAAGCAATCACAACCCCCATGGTAGCTGAACTCGATTGAACAAGAGCAGTGAAAATAGCTGAGACCAACATACCCAGAAAAGGATTTGCCATCTGTTGCATCAATTCGATGAATGGCTCGTAGGTCCGCAATGGCTTCATAGCATCACCCATTGTGTTCATCCCCACAAATAGCAAACCCAGCCCAAGAAGCACCCTTCCCCATTGTTTGGTCTTGTCTCCCTTACTGATCATTTGGAGGAGTACACCACCTGCGACAAGAAACATCGCATATTTAGTGACCTTGAAGGCGACCAACTGAGCGGTAATGGTAGTGCCAATATTAGCCCCAAGAATCAGTCCCATCGATTGAGGGAAACTCATCAAACCAGCTGCCACAAAACTAACACACATTACCGTTGTGACTGAGCTGGATTGGGTAACCGCGGTAAAAACGGTTCCAGTCAGTAGTCCTCGGACCCGATCACCAGCGAGTGTAGTCAAAACTCTTTTCATCCCATCACCAGCAAGCTGGTTTAGTGCGTCGCTCATCTTCTCCATCCCATAGAGAAAGAGTCCCAGGCCGCCTAGCAGGCCAATCGTGATCGTTGTCCAGTCCATTTTGTCCCCTGAAGGTTTTGAAATTGGTCGATAGCTTTCTAAAAGGAAGATGTCCTTCTGCCACAGTTTTAGTGAATACACAATTATTGGATTTAAAAAATGTGATTTTTGTGGACCATCTAAATGAGAGCTCCATAAAAAACTAAATTGTGGCTTGATAGAGTTCAGAATTAGGTAGGGATCAAATTCGCTTTTTTTGGATCAGAGTACTTAGGAGGGCAATCGACTAAAAATAGCCTGTAAACTACTAAGAATTTGCGAGTTTAGTCAGAACCCAGTTTTCTTGACATTGGAACAAATTTTTAAAGATTATTT
>WTIF01000097.1 GCA_011522845.1 Deltaproteobacteria bacterium | reverse complement strand
CACTGAAAGCTCCTGATCCGACTGCAGCTAAAATAGCTGATCCCAGAGCTGGAGCAACAGGAACTTTGGTCAGAGTTAGAGGTAAATTGGACACATCGGCATGAATTTGCAGCCATAGATCTGATCTAGTGGCCCCTCCCGCCAAGACAACGGTTTCTGCTGCGAAACCATTATCCCTCATTGTTTCAAGAATCAACTCAGTTCCAAATGCAATCCCCTCTAAGGCGGCTCGAAATAGGTGGCCACGTCCGTGCTTCAGAGTTAGTCCGCTGATAACACCTCTGGATAAAGGGTCCGTATGTGGAGTGCGATTTCCCTGAAAATGCTCCTGGATAACAACGCCCTCCGAACCTGGTTCAAGCTGTGTCGCTTCTTGATTCAGTTCTTCATAGGAAGGACTTCCAAGTGTTCTGCGAATCCAACTGACCACAGATCCTGTGGATGTCTGACCACCTTCCACAACATGCAGGCCTGGAATCACTGCGTCAGCATAGGTTCCCCAAATTCCCTGACCGTGGAAGGCTTGTGGGCTCAACCCCAAGTGGAGATGGGAAGAACCCGTAATAAATGCCAGACTTCCAGGGTTTACAACACCAAGACCTATCATCCCAATAAAGGCATCAGCACCCCCTTGAAGGACAGGTACTCCCTCAGGGAGATCCAAATGAGCAGCAGCATTTGATGTCAATCCTCCAATTTCTTCGCCCAGTCGAAGAACCGTGTCTGGCCATTTTTTCAACAACTCTGGCATCCCTAAATTTTCAACCAAGCTCCTCGCCCAGCCGCCCCAGCCAGGCCCATAGTGCCAACGCACGGAAACGTTGTTGATGCTGGCAACTCGCTTGCCTGTCAGATGAAGGTTTAGATAATCTTGAAACTCACAAACAGTCTCTGCCTTCTCAAAAATTTCTGGTTCTTCCTGCTGAATCCACAAGGACTTCGGGATCATCCACTCCGCACTGACAGGTCCACTCCCGTTACTGTTCACTTGAAGAGCTGGATTCGCGGTTGCCAGCACTTGTTCTGTCTGCGGAGCAGAACGCATATCCATCCAAATCAAAGCAGGTCTCAGTGGATTTCCTGCGCCATCTAGGGCCACAACACTGCAACAAGTTGTGTCTAGACATATTCCAAGGATTTCCTGTTTACCTACATTGGCATCGATCACAGCTTGGCGAACAGCGCCACCGAGAGCATTCCACCAATCTTCTGGATTTTGTTCAGCCCAACCTGGAATTGGAAAATGAGTGGGATAGGTTACTGATGCAAAGGCTAGTGGATTCCCAGAAAGATCGAAGACTCCCGCTCGAAGTGATTCAGTTCCACCATCTACCCCAATGACATATTTTTTCTGCATGTGAACCTTTGAATGAACATGGAAACTTTTAAGGAGGATCAGCCTGCAAAATTCTCAACAGTAGCGGCGCAGCTTCGATTTGAGGCACATGTCCCACTTTTGAAAGTCGGTGTTGAGCAACCCAACCCGGTAATCCTTTAAGGTGCCTGATAGGGAGAATCATGTCTTCTTCCCCCCAGAGTATGCGAACTGGCTGATTCAATTTGCACAATAAACTCTGGCCATCCCATTCCTGACTTCCGGATGGGAAAATACTCTTCAAGAGATCCCTAGCCTGCACTCTCCTAGTTGAATTACCAAAATTTTTCTTGGTCGCATAAATCAAATCCTCACTAACCCATTTGAGATCATAAAATAGGCGAGACAGAGAAAGTTTGATTTCTGACTCTGCGAGTTCTTCTGTAAATGGCTCGACAGCAGACAAATTTATCTCAGTGCCAAATCCAACTGGAGCTAAGAGAGTCAGCCGACGAACCATGTTAGTTTGCTGAGAAGCAAGGTAAACCGCAATCGCCCCTCCAAGGGAGTGACCAACAAGATCTACTTCTCCCAGTTCAAGCTCGATAATGACCTGCTCCAAATGTTCAGCTAGAGCCTGCACACCCCCAGTTTTTTGCCAATCTCTGGACCCACCATGACCCGGAAGTTCAATTGCAATAACATCTCGATGACGAGACAAAGGACCATGGATTAGCCTCCACGAATGAAGATCTGATGCAAAGCCATGTAATAGTACGACAGGCGTCCCACCTTGTTTTCCTCTTCTTAGAAAACGAACTCCTCCAGGCCCCAGTTGTGGCCCAAAAGATTGTTTGGGGGAAGCTACTTCTGGTTTATTTTGAAAAGCCTTAACAACATCAGATCTCTGAATTCTTCCAGCAGGCCCAGTTCCACTGACTGTCTTTAAATCAATACCATGTCGTTTGGCTAGTCTTCTGGCACCAGGAATTGCTCGGATCAGTTCCAGATTTTCATCATGTGCCAAGGACTGCGAGGAGTCATTTGAGGTAGGAAGAGGTTCAGGTGTATTTTGTGAGGGTACCTGTTCCTTCTTAGTTGGTATTTCAATTTTTCTGGAAGTTTTTTCTGAGGGATCAATTAGCGCGAGGATGTCTCCAACTTTTACTTTTGTCTGCTCTTCGACCAAAATTTCCAACAGGGTTCCAGACTCCAGAGCTGGAACTTCAGCAACCATTTTATCAGTTTCCACTTCCAGTAGGGTATCCCCACGCTCAAAACTCTCACCCTCCGAAAGATTCCAGGTTACAACAATCCCCTCCTCCATTGTCTCCCCAAGCCGAGGAAGTCTTAGTTCGGTACTCATTTTTTTCGCATCAACTTCAGGACACTTTGTTTGATGCTTTCACTCGTAGGCACCGATGCAGCTTCCAAGGCAGGAGATACAGGAATTGGAATATCTTCTCCAGCCATGCGAAGGACGGGTTCTTCCAGGTACTCAAAGTTTTCTTCCGTGATTCTGGCTGACAACTCAGCGCTTACACCGGCTGTCAGGCAGTCCTCCGTGACCACAAGAGCCCGCCCTGTTTTTCGAACAGATTTTGTTACTGTTTCCATGTCCAGCGGATGCAAGGTCCTCAGGTCAACAACATCGACCTGTACCCCTAACTCAGCCAGTTGGGTCGCCGCCTCTAAGGAGCGTTGAACCATTCTGGAGTAACAGATAATTGAACAATCATTACCTGATCGACTGATCTTTGCTTTTCCCCAAGGGGGAGCGGATTCTGGATTAAAGGGAAAGCTTTGGGCGTACAAACCTTTGTGCTCCAAAAATACTACTGGATCAGCAAGTGTCAGTGCATGTTTGATCAAGACGTAGGCGTCTGTCGCATCAGCTGGCATTGCCAAGTGCAATCCAGGCGTATGCATTACCCAGGCTTCTAAACTTTGTGAGTGTTGAGCTGCTGCAGATCTACCAGTTCCCCCCTGGCTTCGCAACATCATCGGAACACTGATTTGTCCCCCAAACATGTATCGTATCTTGGCAGCCTGATTTACCAACTGATCCATAGCCAGCGTCAAAAAATCGACGTACATTAATTCTGCAACAGGTCTCAGACCCGTCATCGCTGCTCCGACCGCCGCACCCACTAATATTTCTTCAGAGATTGGGGTATCTCTTACCCAGTCTTCACCAAATTCCTGAAGGAGGCCTTTAGTAACACCATATGCACCTCCATATCTCCCGACCTCCTCTCCCAGGATAACGATCGTTGGATCAGATTGCATCGATTCCTGAAGACCTAAACGCAGTGCATCCCGATAGGTCATCTCTTTCATCGGTAGTCCCCTTCTAGAATCTCCGAGTACAATGCACGATCAATCCTTGACCCCACTGATTCAGGGTGTGTCAAATTAGGGGCATACACATCTTCAAACATTGAATTCAATGTAGGTTCCTGAGTTTCCAAGGCGAAATTCAAAGCTTCATCCATTTCATCAGCAACCTCTTTGTGCCAAATATCCATCTCTGAGATGGAGACTCCTTGTTCCATTAAGCGATCTGCCTGAAATTTTATGGGATCTTTTTTACGACCCTCCTCTTCCTCATTCTGATCTCGGTAAGGACTTTTGTCCTTTCTGGCGTGTCCATGAAAGCGATAGCAGTCAATTTTCATAAAGGCAGGCTTGCCTTCACGAGCCATTTCCAAAATCTCTATTGCCTCTTCTTTTACTTCTTCCACATCAAGTCCTGAGACTTCTTTGCCAACTAAGCCAAAAGATTCTGCACGTTTTACAAATTCAAGAGAAGCACTTGCCTGGTCCAGTCGCGTACCCATACCGTATTGATTGTTGATACAAACAAACAGAACTGGAAGTTTCCAAAGCGCAGCCAGATTCATACTTTCGTAAAGATTTCCCTGCTGCATGGCGCCATCACCAAAAAAAGCAATAGAGACCGCGGAGACTTTAAGAAGTTGGTAACTTAACCCAGCACCAACGACATGAGGAATTCCACCACCCACGATCGCATTTGCCCCAAGATGACCTAATTGTCGATCGGCAATGTGCATGGAACCACCCTTACCTCGGCAGTAACCTGCTTCTTTTCCAGCGATTTCAGCGAGCATTCTTTTTGGGTCCGCACCACGAGCGAGAAAAATTCCATGGCCACGATGATGCGTTGTAAAACTATCCTTGGGCTGCATCGCTTCAGCAACTCCTACTGCAGGTGCTTCCTCTCCAATGGACAAATGCAGCATGGTTCCTGCGCTTCCCCCCTGAAGAAACAATTCACCGACGCGGTCTTCAAAAGTTCTAACCCGCAGGAGTTGCATATATAAGTGACGACTCTGTTCAGAAATCATATGTGAGTAAATGTAGACGAAGGAGGGAGGAATGTGTCAGTGCCCTGATGGGCACTGACAGGAGGGGGATCAGATTTTATAACCAAGTTTTCTTGCGCCAGCAAGGAAGTTCTCGTACTGTCGCTTTTGGTTATCGATTCCAAGTTTCTGAACAATCTTGACCCATTCTTCAGCTGCTTCATCTAACGCCTGCTGTGAGGTCAGGTCACCAGAAACAGCCTTGGAAATGTTTCGGCCTAGGGCATCGGCATATTGTGGCGTTCCTTCCCAGTAAAATTGGGGATAGCCAACTTCTACGTTTCGCAAACCACCATCTAGGTGAGATCTTGCCGTTTCAAAAGTCTTGAAGATTCCACTGTTTGTTGGCCACAAGTCGTTATCTGTTCCTCGCTGAGGATTGGCCATCGTGTACTTGCGAGCCGATTCATCCGTGTAATGTGAACGACCAAAAGGATCCGACCCACAGTATTCGTCTGCTACAATCTCATCTGAAATTGAGGGGTGGGACATTCTGTAGAGGAAGTAGAAGGCTGCGTCTTTGACATCTTGAGGTAGGTTTTTCGGGATTGAACCTGTACGACACCACAAAGATACCGCCTTATGATTGATACTTCCATCGGGCTGCTCCCAGCCAGGTACAATATCAGCACCTTGCTGCTCAGCCATCTCCATTCCCTGCTGCTGAACAGTGAATTCCGAAAGATCAATCCACCAGACGGACATCACGTCTGTTCCAGATTGCCAACGCTGAATAGTCTGATTAATGTCCATCGACTTTCCGCCTGGTCCAGAGAATTCGATGATGTTTTTGTACATGTCCAAAGCTTCAACAGCCTGCTTGGTGTTGATCCCTGGGTTCATGTTCGCATCAAAATAATTCACCCCATTTGAAGCGGCGATATCCATCCAGAATCCCCAACCAAAAGCAGGAGGATTAACGACCATGGATGTTCCGTAGACACCCTTACTGGATAGCTCTTCTGTGAAGAACTGCGTGCACTCCAGAAAATGAGGCCAAGTTTTTGGGACAACCAACTCGCGCTGGAATCTCTTTGAAAACTTTCGCTGAAGATCTGGATCATTGAAGTAGTTCTTTCGGTAATGGAGAATATGAATGTCCCCATCGAGCATTATGCCGTAAGTCTTGTTGTCCCATTTGGTATAAAATTCACGATACGCTGGCATCACCCAGTCTAAATATTCTTGAGATCCTGCATATTGCGCAAAGTAATCATCCAATGGCTCCAACTGGCCTGTTTCAGCAAACTGTCCGAAGAACAAACAAGGATACTGCACCCAGTCAAAACGAGGTTTACGGGATAGCAACTGTGGAAGCACTTTTGCGACGGTATCTCCACCATCGTAAAGCTCTCTTGACTTGATACTGACTCCAGCATCCTTCCTAAACTGCTCCGAAAGCCATAGCGGAGCATGCAACCAGTTACCATCCTGGAAATATGTCAGTTCAATGTCTTTAAACTTCTTGCCGCCAGGGGGCATGATTGCGCCTGAATGACCTCCTGCCCAACTTTGGGCTGGCATGAATTGGCTTCCAGCCAATGCTCCTGCAGACGCAGCAGCTGTACGCAAAAACTTTCGACGAGTCATGTTTGCAAAGATTCCCATGGTCAATCCCTCCAATGATGATGAAATAAACCCCGGGAAATCGAATCATTCAAGCCCGGGTAAAAATTAGAGACCTTAACAGCCTCCAGATGATCCCTCAAAGCAGGCACTCCTCGGTTTGGGGATCAAAAGCCAGCACATGATTTGGTTCGTAAAATAATGTAACCCTGTCTCCCCTGATTGCTCTACACTCAGGCGGAACAACTGCACGGAATTTTTCAGAACCATTTTTCACTTCAAGAATGTTTCGTTCTCCAAGATATTCATTGATCAAAACTTCGGCGGTGACAGATTCCTTAACTGGACCATCTTGTAAAGTAAGATATTGAGGCCTGATTCCGATGAGAACTTCTTCCAATCCTTTTTCTTTGATCAAATCCTGGCGTCTTGAATCAGGATGGAATCTTAGATCTGCATTGACCTCTAAAACAATTTTTTTGTCAACAGAGGAAATCCTCGCATTTAGAAAGTTTGTCGATGGTTCTCCGATAAAATCTGCAACAAAACGATTTATAGGTTTGTGATAGAGCTCATTACGATTGCCAAATTGTTGCAGTTTCGCGTTGGCCATAACCGCCACACGATCCGAGAGGGCCAGTGCTTCCATTTGGTCATGAGTGACATAAACCATCGTCTTGCCAAGCGAGTAGTGTATTTTCTTCAGCTCAAAGAGCATCTGAAACTTAAGATGGGCATCAAGATGGCTTAAAACCTCATCCAGTATAAAAACAGCTGGTTCTCTAATCAGTGCTCTACCCAAAGAAACTCGTTGCTGTTGACCTCCAGAAAGTTGACCCGGGCGCTGGTCCAAAAGTTCTGTGATCTGAAGCATCTCCGCAATTCGGTTGACTTCCTTTGTCCTCTCACTTAGTGGGATTCCACGAACTTCCAAAGGAAACGCTAGATTCTCAGCAATCGATAAATTGGGATAGAGCGCATAGGATTCAAATGCCATTGCCACATTGCGCTGTTCTGGCGTAAAATCATTGACGATCACATCATCAAATCGAATGGTTCCAGAGCTGATCGCCTCCAAGCCAACAATCATTCTCAATGTTGAAGTTTTGCCACAGCCTGAAGGGCCTAAAAGCGCAACAAACTCTCCGTCTTTGATCTGTAGATTCAGGTTTTGAACTGCGTGAACGTTCCCACGCTCGTAGATTTTATTGACTTTATCTATCCTAACCTCAGTCATCCTTTCACCTCAATTCCTGAAGAACCAATCTCCAAGTTCATGCCGTTTTGAGAATCGAAATAGAGACTTCGATTGATTTCAAGAGCTAGCTCAACCTTTTGTCCAGGTGAATAATGAATTTCTGGACTTGTTAAAACCGTCAAAGATTTCCCCATCGATTTAACAAGAAGTACCCCATAAGACCCCAAAGCTTCATTCAACTCCACTTCTGCTTGGAAATGAAAAACTGGTATATCGTTTTCATTTTTCCATTCCGACAAACAATGAATAAATTGAGGTCTAAGACCGATTTTTACTTTACGGCCTGAATCATTTTTTAGTTTCCCTGCTACTTCCTTCGAAATAGGCAAAATCATTTCATCAGCTTGAAAAACCAAA
>WTIF01000117.1:2512-26884 GCA_011522845.1 Deltaproteobacteria bacterium | reverse complement strand
TCATTCAAGGTGCTGTCTGACAGCTGCAAGGCAACCAACAATTGAGTATTTCCTTCCCCCTCTTCAACACCAGACCACGTTTTAACAAATGCCTGCCAATCGTCCTCTTCCTGCAATGAAGAACTTAGGACTGGATTCACCAGAAACGCAGTTGGTGCCATTCCACTTGGAGCGTATGACTCAAAATCTATGAAGCTTATGCTTTCTGTACTCATCGCTTGTCGTACCACTCTGCCCAAATTACTCTCTGAGTAGGGTCCACTCAGGATATTTGTTTGGTAGTCGACATCTTTAGCAACAGTGTAGAAGATCTCACCATCCGGGTGGATCAGAAACAGATCATAGTATTGATTCAACTCGACATAACTAGCATAGAATTCAGCTCCCTCCTCGTCTCTTGGATTGAGTACTTCACTGACGGCCATCTCACTGACTATCACCCAGTTGAATTTTTCAAATGTAAAAGGACTCCAAGCACTGAGCACATACTGGTTCAGATAATTTTTCACTACACCCACTCCCGATTCTCCAAACAGACCCGCCTGTACAGGAGCTGTATCAACTATCCTCCCGCTAGCAAATGAGATTTCTATTGAAAAATTTTGAGGATCCAGAAAAGAATCAGAGCGCAAGCGCAGGTCATTGCCAACGAGGTAAGTCTCCCCAGTCTCCCCCAGACCACTGCGATCACTCATCACATTCTTGAAACGATCCACAGGAAACTGAAAAATCACCACTCCCAATTGGGTTTGGCCCGTCAAGGTTTCTTCAAAAATGGGAACTGCCATGAACGCAGCTGGAGTATCAAAACTAGGCCAATAGGGCTCAAAATCCTCAACAAAAAACTCTCCAGGCGCATCTGCAGCGTTGGCTAGCTGAAAAATTCTCCCCAATGCTGTCTCAGCAAAAGGCCCATCTACCAAAGAAGTACCAAAATCGAGTTCCTTGAAAACGGAATAAACAACTCGACTGCTCTTAGAATCCACAAGGAAGATGTCATAGAATCCATACGTTTTCAGATAGTCCCGGATGAAGGGTTGCAGTTCAGAGTGGAGTCGACTGTAAGCCGTTTCGTCGGGTTTGTTGAGCGCATCTTTCAGCCCAATTGGATTAGGATTATTGACAATAAAAGCGTGCTGCAAAGCAATGCTTGCATCGTCCAACTTAGAGAAATATTTCTCCGTCTCTGGGTCTGTTCCACCATTCAATTGCTGGTAATTGGTAGTAAATTCATTTTCCCAGTATCTTCGTAATTCTTCTCGCATTCTATTGAGATCAGCCTCCTCTAGATTTTGCTCTGGAATATAATTTCGAAAGAAATTGGGTAAGGCCCACATGCTCTCAACGATCAGTTTGTTTTTGGCTAAGTCGATGCTCTGGGCTTTGATTGTCTGCAGATACTCCTGCAACGCTACCTGTTTTGCATCTCGAATTGCAGCCAGCTTACTCTCCGCAGCTATCTGAAAACTTTCTACCGTCTTGCCTATCACTGCCAGATCACTTTGCTGCTGAGCAAAATAAGTCTCTAGCTGCTGCTGCTTGTTTTCACGCAACCCAGTTAGTTGTTGATAAGTTTGCGTTGTTAAAGAAGTACCAGCCACCAACAAGCCCATCACAGCCAGTAGTACTGCAGGAATACACCCCGCCAATAGAAAGCTACCAACCAGCTTACGCTGCATTGGGATATCTTGGAGTCGCAAGGTCTTCTCCTTGTTATAGGAACAGAACTAGGAAGATTTGAATGACTTGGGAATATCTTAGAGAGGACGAAGAAACGAGAGCGGCAGTTGGGGATTAATTACCAGATTCTAATGCGTAGATGAATTCCTTGGCTTCGTGAAGAGTGCAGTCCGTGTAACTGCGAACCAGTTGAATGGCTTCAAACTTACGCCCAGCGTTCAGCAATGCCAAGACTTCTGCCTCCAGCTCCGCCTCTTCCTCTTGGTCCATCGTCCAATTGTCCCAATCTGGAAACCATTGGTTGTCATATAACCAGTTATTGAGAAAGTACACTTGGGTTCGTAAGACAAGCAAGTTACAAAGAATTGCGCTGCCGATACTTAAAAGCAGAGCTTCTGCCTGAGTAACAGGAAGATATTGTGGCAAAACAAGGCTGGTTGAGCCAATCAGAGCCATCCAAGAGAGTGCACCAGCCCAAGGCAACCATCTTCTAGGCGCTGTTTGGGATGACGGAAGCAGATCTTCTGGAGAATCCTGTGATCGCTCGTGTTTAGCTGCTTGCATGTCGCCCGGTTCCACAAGAGAGAGTGATTAATAGAGGGATATCTCTCAAGCTGCAATCACCATTCCTTTTCAGAAACAGCGCTTAGAACCTGGGCTGGAAGGGAATTATTGGAGGAAGGGGTTGTGTTGCTTCTCGTGACCAATCGTTGATTCAGGCCCGTGTCCAGGAACAAACGCAAAGTCATCGTCCAGGAGCAGGAGCTGGGTACGAATGGACTCCAGCAACTGTGCGTGGTTTCCGCGTGGGAAGTCCGTACGGCCAATGGATCCCTGAAAGAGCACATCACCCACCCAAACCCGGCGGGACAGTTCATGGATCAGCACCACATGTCCGGGAGTGTGTCCCGGGCAATGACGAACCTGTAGGGTTTGTTCTCCAACGGTTACCTCGTCACCCTGATGGAGCCAACGGTTTGGAAGAAAAGCAGACACCTTTGGGAAGTTGAAATAGCGACTCTGCTCATCTAAAGCTTCAATCCAAAACAGATCATCTTCATGAGGACCTTCTACCGGAACGTCCAGTCGCTCAACCATCTCCCCTGTTGCCCCAACGTGATCCAGATGACCGTGAGTCAGGATGATCTTCTCCAGTGTAAGATCAGCTTTTTCCAGAATTCCCAGTAGACGATCCACTTCCCCCCCTGGATCCACAAAAGCAGCTTGGCGAGTTGTTTCACACCAGATCAAGGAACAGTTTTGAACAAAGGGGGTGACAGGACAAATCCGATAACCGAGACCAGACATCAAAGCTCCAAAGGAAGGAAAATTCAGGAAGGGTCCTCACAGACTCGCTCAAAGGTGGCAAAGGTCCAACCGTAACACTGGCCTAGATCACAGGCCTTGCGCCAGTCAGTACAGGCGGGCTCGCGCTGTTTCAGGTAATAGTAGGCATTGCCACGCAGATAGTGTCCTTGAGCATGCTCTGGGAATTCCAAGAGCAGCTGATTCAGCTTCTCCAAGCCTACTTCATAGCGATGAGCCCGCAGATAGGCTTGCCCCTGACGCAGCAGAGACTGTTCATGGTTGTAGCTACGAGCTTCCTCTTGAAAAGCCGACTGAGCCAACAGCGTAATTGGCCAGCATAACCCACCAAGAAAAAACCAGATCCACCACAAGCGACTATTGTTCCAGACCATCAGGATTGGGAGGCTCTGGCTCGTTCCCAAAAGAAAAATGCACCCCAGCCCACCACAACTGGCAGCACTCCTACCAGCAGAAAATTGGACACATCGATGCCCTCAAAAAAGCGCAATCGATTGTCTTCAAAATTAACCACTAGGCTGGTGAAGACATGAAAAATCACCCACATACCTGAGAATGCAGCAAAGACAAAACGCTTCCCTGACACTATTCTTCCTCCTCCTCTGTTGGGATAGGACCGGGTGGCCGAGCCTGCACTTGATTTCTTAGCCAGATCAAGTGTTCCCAGCGACCACTTTCTCCAAAATCTTCTTTCAATTGTTCTTCGTAGACGGGACGGCGAACCGAAGCGGCGCCTTCCACGGACCAACCGACACTGTCCGCATACTTTTCGACATATTCCAGTGCATCTGTCTTGTGACCTTGGTCTACCCAGTCTCCCAAGACCAAGAAGCAATGTCCACCTGATACCGTTACTTGTCGCATTTTCAGCATACAAGTACGGAACACTTCTTTCCACTGTGCAGCTGAATGCTGTCGTCGTGTGCCAATCTCCTTCAGCGCGAGTTCCTGAATGGAGAAGTGCAACCAGCGCAACCGTAAGCGATGATGATCAAGGTAATCATAGGTTCCTGGATAGGGCGGACTAGTGATCAGACAATCGAACGGATCACAACCTTGTGGCAAGCTCAATTCCCGCGCATCCTGCTGCCAGATTTGTGGCCGCATTTTTGGATCAGGAAGGCGGCGACTCAGGTCCTGCTGACGTTCCAGCACCTCTCGGGTCTTTCGCTGCATCCACAGAGAGAAAGCTCCACGCGGAAAATTCCCTTTTTCCTTTTTTTCGCCGTCATTCCCTTCTTCAATGCGACGGGAAAACTTGCCAACTAAACTGGAAAAAACAAAGCGTAAGGTATCTCGATCTGGACCTGGATAGAGTTGTTCCAAACAATCCGACCACTGCAGCATCTCAGCAAAGATATGGGGCTGGTAGTGAGTTTTCAGCATGGACAAGTGGGGATGCTCGACTCGGATCTTGTCACGACGCCGTCGCTCGACTTCGTTTTGGAGAAACTCCAAGGCGTTCCAGACCATTACAGCGTGCTTGGGCAGACGACTGCGGCAGCGTTCTCGGGCAACCAGAGCTGCAATCGGATTAATGTCGTTGCCTGTGACCTCCCATCCTCGGCAAAGGCTCTCAACCAATAGCGTTCCCCCACCCATGAAGGGATCACACAAGCGGGGTGGGTGGTCTCCATGTTCCTGTGCCAACCACTTCAAAATAGTACGAGGCAAATTGGGATGAAAGCGAGCAGGATAGGGATGCAGCCCATGCGTCAAGGAATAGCCCTCACGTCCCTGAGGAGGAGTTCGCAAGGCATTCTCAAGCATTCTACCTTCACGCCCTTGGTGCCGAGATTCAAGGTTGGCTTGGGAGGCAGAACGTCGAATGCGACGGAACTTCGGTTCAGCTTCAGCAGTCATTAGATCTTGGGAAAGAGTTCTTGTTCAGGCACTACCAGGATCACCGGCCTTTAGGGCAACTCGTCCTTCTGCGTTTCCAAGCGCTTGGTACGCATGATAGCGAGCCTGATTGCAGCGTTCACATTCGCAGCCAAGCTCATCCTTTAGTAGGGCTTCTTCTTGGGATGCAAGTAGTTCACGCAGAGCCTCATAGAGTTTCGGTGCAGCAGCCAGTAGGTGTAGCGTGTTTCGCCACTCTTCATCTTCTTGGGCAGGCAGTTCAAGGATGGTCGTTCCTTCCTTCGTACAAATCCGGAAGCAGTGGCGCTCATGGTGATAGTGGATTTGCCAGGGTCCAGGAAGGTACGCCGATTGACTCATTCAGTCTTCTGCAGCAACATCAACCGATAGGACTTGTGCTTGGAGAAAGAAGCTCCACTCGTTCCTCCAGAGAAGTACTTACGATGGATCTTCTCAATTTTCTTGCGGTAGATTTTGGAAACGCCCCAAGCCAACCAGGCCGCATTGCTACGGGTATAGTAGGCAACGGCATTCCAGATTGGTTGAATCACCTCGCGGAGCAGGCTGTCCATCAGATCCAGAGAAGGAGCAGTTTCTTTGGTGATGTCTTGATCCAATAAGATCTGTAAAGGATATCCACCAAGCACCTGATAGAAATTTTCTAATCGATGGCCACCACTGATTGGACTCTTCGTGTCCGCAGGAATCGTGAAAAAATCACAGATCAGCAGATGTCCTGACGGGTTCAGTCTCGCCAGCGTTTCTTCTAATGCTGCCTCCAGATGGAGATACTGGAAGCTCTCACTGCAGAGGACCAGATCATACTTTCGATCGGTCTTCAGATCTTCGTAGCGGCATTCGAAGATTGTCACATCGGGTCCGAGAAGACCTCGAGCGTAATTTGTCAGGTAGGGACTGGGCGAAACACAGTCAACCTCGTAACCATGCTCGATCATCTTTTGCGCAAACTTCCCAGAACCACAGCCAACATCCAAAATACGCTTGACTCCCTTTGGGATCGTCTCCAGCAACAAGTTGGCGTAGTTTTCCTGAGCCTGCAGTACATTGGCGGGCTCAACACTCAGTTCGGGCGTCCAGAAACCATAGTGCAGGTACTCTGTCTTGTAGAAGTGACGAGCGACTGCGAGACCAACGTCCAGACCAATTTCTTTGAGTTCAACCTTAGGCGCTTGGGATTCCATGATGGTTTGGTGAAGAGGGAGGCTCGTCAATAGCCTCCGTACGGTAGGGAGATCAGCCCTGCTGGGCCATGTAGCGAATCAAGTCAAGAACACGATTGGAGTAGCCAATCTCGTTGTCATACCAGGAGACCAGCTTGAAGAAACGATCACCAATGCCAATTCCAGCAGTTGCATCAAAGATGGAGGAACGAGCATCACCGATAAAGTCAGAGGATACCACTTGGTCTTCGGTGTATCCGAGAATACCTTGCATGCTTCCTTCTGCAGCAGCCTTCATGGCAGCGCAAATTTCTTCGTAGGAAGTAGTCTTTCCCGTGCGTACTGTCAGGTCTACCACTGAGACGTTGGCGGTTGGTACTCGAAAAGCCATTCCAGTCAGCTTACCTTTAACCTCGGGGATACAAAGACCTACTGCTTTGGCAGCCCCAGTGCTCGAAGGAATGATGTTCTGGAAACCTCCTCTTCCTCCACGCCAGTCTTTCAATGAGGGTCCGTCAACTGTTTTCTGGGTCGCCGTGACAGCGTGCACCGTCGTCATTAAGCCTTCTTCAATCCCGTAGTTGTCCAGGACAACCTTGACGATAGGTGCTAGACAATTCGTGGTGCAGGAAGCATTAGAAACCACATGATCACTGCTCGGATCGTAATCGTTATGATTAACTCCCATCACCAGGGTTTTCAGATCACCCTTTGCAGGCGCTGAAATTACAACCTTCTTGGCTCCCGCTTGGAGATGTCCTCCTGCAGTCTCAGCGTTGGTGAAGAGACCTGTTGATTCAATTACGTAATCAACACCAAGATCTCCCCAGCCAAGATCCGCTGGATTACGCTCTGCTTTGCACTGGATGGCTTTGCCATTGATCAGCAGTTGATTACCGTCAGAAGCGACTTCGCCTTTGAAGCGTCCATGAGTCGAATCATACTGGAACATGTAGGCTAAGTTTTCTGAAGGGAGCAGGTCATTGATTGCTACAAATTCAAGATTCGGATCGTTTGCACCAGCTCGGACGACCATGCGTCCAATTCTTCCAAATCCGTTAATACCAATACAAATAGCCATGGACTTCTCCAGTTCTTAGATACTTATAGGGGGTGAATCAATTTTTATGTTTTTCAGTAATGCCGTCAGGACTACCGATAATGAGTCGGTCTGTCATGTCTACAAAAAGACCGTTCTCGACCACTCCAGGCAACTGATTCAGTTGGTGATTGAGTCTAGGGGCATCTTCTATTTGTGACAGGGCGCAATCGATGATGTAGTGACCTTGATCGGTGACAAAAGGCTTTCCTTCTCGTTGGCGCAGAGTAGGAACCCCTCCAAATTGTTCTAATTGCCGTCTAGTGACTTCCCACCCAAAAGGAATGACTTCTACTGCTAGAGGGAAAGCCCCAAGACAGTCTACACACTTGCTAACATCCACCATGATGATGCGTTGACGAGCTGCTGAGGCGACAATCTTTTCTCGGAGCAAGGCACCGCCTCCTCCTTTGATCAGATTCAGTGCAGGGTCTACCTCATCTGCTCCATCCAAGCAGAGATCCAATACGGGTTGCTCTTCAAGGGTAGTCAGCGGGACGCCTTCCGCTACAGCAAGTTGTCGTGTTGCCTCAGAGGTTGGTACTCCCTGAATACGTAGGCCCTGGCGAACTCGCTCACCGAGGATCTGTACCAGGTAGCTAGCCGTCGTTCCAGTCCCCAGCCCAAGGACCATCCCGTCCGTGATTAGTTCTGCCGCCGCTGCCGCTGCACGTTGCTTATTAGATGACACCATCCTCCTTCAGCCATTCAATCAGGGTGTCACGAAGTTGTTCTGGCTCAAAGCCAAACTGCTTGCGGAGCTCTTTCTCAGGTGCAGAAGCACCAAAATCGCTGTAACCCAGCAGATAGTCTGCGTACTTGCGCCACGGCCCTTCACTGCCAGCTTCGATTGAAACTACCAATGAATCTGCAGGAAACAAGTAGTCTTGGAAGCTCGGATCCTCGTATTCCATTGCCTCAATGCAGGGCATCGACACATGGCGAGTTGGGATGCCAAGTTGCTGAAGTTCCAAGCGCAGTTGCTGCGTTGCTCCACCCTCAGAGCCTGTCGAAATTAACACTAAACCTGGACAGTCTGGATTTTTCAGAGAGTAGGCTGCCTGTTCATCCAGTTCATAAGAAAAATCCTGAACAATGTAGGCGCCACGGAGCATGTCTCGCGGATCGAAGTCCTCCATCCGCTCCAGCACTGCAGTCTTCTGACGAGTCAGCAGGATTGCAGCAGGAGTAAACACATGATCACGCCCAAGCACGTAGGCCCATGCTGCAGCAGTCTCCAGGGCATCTGAGGGACGCCAAACTTCTAACTCAGGAATCAGACGAAGTGCCCATGCATGCTCAATTGGTTGATGCGTTGGTCCATCTTCCCCAACTGCGTACGAGTCGTGAGTGAACACAAAAATTGAGGAGATTCCGGAGAGTGCTGCTAAGCGCAACGAAGGTCGCATGTAGTCAGAAAAAACCAGGAAGGTCGAACCGAAAACCTGAAATCCTCCGAACAGAGAAATCCCATTGACGATCGAACCCATCGCGTGCTCACGGATTCCAAAGTGGATGTTCCGTCCAGAGAAGGAAGGATCGGGCAACACTTGACTATCCAGGGACGCTGGCACAATGCTCGGAGCATTCTTGATGAGTGTCTTGGTACTGGGTTCAAGATCGGCAGCACCTCCAACTAGACCAGGAAGCAACTTGGCTGCCTGCTGGATTACCAACCCGGAAAGTGACCTCGTCGCATCTACTTTGTCAGCTACTGCGGGAATCAATTCTTCGAGTAGTTGATCTTCGCCGTAAGGAGGTTCCCATTGTTGGTTCCAGGTTTTTGCTTTCTCTGGGTGAGCGGATTGCCACTGACTAAAGAGTTCCTGCCAGTGATCGTATTCTTCAATGTTTTCCGCCTTTCGGTTAGCGAAAACTTCTCGAACCTCATCTGGCACATAGAAGCGTTCACTGTGCTCCCAGCCAAGTGCCTCTTTTGTAGCAGCCAACTCTTCATCACCGAGCGGGGAACCATGAACATCAGACGTCCCTTGCTTGTTTGGAGAGCCTTTGCCGATGGTGGTGTTAGCAATAATTAGAGAAGGCTTCCCTCCTTCAGTTCGTGCAGCCTCGACAGCCTGTACGATTTGATCGTGATCGTGTCCATTGCATTGCTGAACGTGCCATCCATAGGCTTCAAAGCGTTGTCCGACATTTTCACTCATTGACAAGCGAGCATCTCCTGCGATGGTGATCTGATTGCTGTCATAAATTGCAATCAGGTTCCCCAGACCCAGATGCCCAGCCAAGGCAGCAGATTCTGCAGACACTCCTTCCTGCAGGTCGCCATCGCTACACAGGACATAGATGTTAGCTGTGATAAGAGGGAAGTCCTGATCGTTGAAGCGGGCAGCATGCATCTTGGCAGCTAGTGCCATCCCCACTCCATTGCTAAACCCTGCACCCAGTGGCCCCGTTGTGCATTCCACACCATCTGTCAGTCGAAACTCTGGATGACCAGGTGTCCGACTGTCCCACTGGCGAAACCGCTTCAGTTCCTCCATTGGCAAATCATAGCCGGCCAAGTGCAGCATCGCGTAAAGCAAAGCCGAGGCGTGACCTGCGGAAAGGACAAACCGATCTCGGTTCACCCAGTCTGGCTGATCAGGATTGTAGCGCAGAAACTCTGTCCATAACGCCAGGGTAATATCCGCCAAGCCCATCGGTGCACCGGGGTGACCGCTGTTGGCGGACTGTACCATGTCTGCAGCTAAGAGCCGGATGGTATTTGCGCACTGTTCCCGAAGTTGGGCTTGCATGCAGAGTCTCCAGTGTAACAAATCAGGGATCGGGCCTATGCCCGATCAAACTTAAAGAGCAGTCTCCGAAACCTGGGGAGGTGTCTGAGCCATTTCGCCATCAACTTCGTATTCCGTATTGCGGAACATGTTGTAGCCGGTACCAGCTGGGATCAATCGCCCTAGAATCACGTTCTCCTTGAGCCCACGGAAGAGATCATGCTTCCCTGAGAGCGCAGCATCTGTCAGGACTTTGGTTGTCTCTTGGAAAGATGCTGCTGAAATAAAGGAATCCGTACTCAAAGAAGCTTTGGTGATCCCTTGGAGGATCGGCTTGGAACGGGCAGGTGCTCGTCCTTCTTCCAACAACTTCTGATTCTGTTTGTTGAATTCATTCTTTGAGATGATTTCTCCAATCAGGAAGGTTGATTCACCTGGATCTTCAACATAAACCTGTCGCAGCATTTGGCGCACGATCACTTCAATGTGCTTGTCATTGATGGTAACCCCTTGCAGTCGGTAGACTTGCTGCACCTCGTTCACCAAGTAGTTCTGCAGAGCCTTGGTTCCCTTGACCGCGAGAATGTCGTGCGGGTTCGGAGAACCATCAATCAATGGATCGCCAGCACGCACAAATTCACCAACATGCACGGTGACGTGACGTCCTCGAGGAACCAGATACTCTTTCTCCTCACCCTTGCTATCTTCCGGACGAATGACCAGGCGCTGCTTTTTCTTCATGTCAGAACCGTATTCTACGATTCCATCAATTTCGCTGATGATCGCCTGATCCTTCGGGACTCGTGCTTCGAATAGCTCAGCAACTCGTGGCAGTCCTCCGGTGATGTCTTTGTTCTTTGCCAATTCACGAGGAATTTTGGCCAGAGTTTCTCCAGCATGGACTTCACGTCCATGCTCTACAGCCAATTCTGATTTGATTGGCAAGGAGAATTCTGCTTGTGTCTCGTTGTCTCTCATCACAGTATTGCCATCCGCATCCGTGATCAGAATTCTTGGACGTTTCTCGTGATTGGGTGATTCTTTAACCACCCGACGGGATAGGTTTGTCACTTCATCTACCTGCTCCCTGAAGGTCTCTCCTTCTTCCAGATCAACAAATTTGACGAAGCCACTCACATCCGTGATGATTGGAATGGAGAAGGGATCCCACTCAGCAATGGTATCGCCTTGAGCCACCTCTTCTCCAGCCGTCTTGCGTAGCTTTGTCCCTAAAGGCAAAGGACGTCGCTCTTTTTCCCGTCCATGCTGATCGACAATAACAGCTTCACCGCGCCGCCCAAGGACAATCAGGTTGTTGTCTCTATCACGTACTTCCTTAAGATCTTCGAAACGAAGAATCCCGCTGAAGCGTGCATCCCAAGTGTTCTGCTCTGCTCGTCGACTCGCAGTTCCACCAATGTGGAAAGTTCGCATTGTCAACTGTGTACCCGGCTCACCGATACTTTGAGCAGCAATTACCCCAACAGATTCACCCATGTTGACCAAATGACCATGGGCCAAGTCACGTCCATAACAAAGCCGGCAAGCACCGTGATCGGCAATACAGGTTAGAATTGAACGTACCCGAACTTTTTCAATACCCGCCTCTTCGATCAGCTTGACTTCAGCTTCTGTGAGTTCCTGTCCAGCTTCGACAATCACCTTGTTCTCATCCAGCGGATCAATCACATCTTCTAGAGCTACACGACCAAGCACACGATCTCCGAGCCCTTCGATGATCTCACCGGACTCGATCAAGGCAGTCATATCAATTCCATCCAACGTACCACAGTCATGCTGAGTGATGACTGTATCCTGTGCCACGTCCACCAGTCGTCTGGTCAAATAACCTGAGTTCGCTGTCTTCAGGGCTGTATCCGCCAATCCTTTACGGGCTCCGTGGGTGGAGATGAAGTATTCCAAAACGTTCAGGCCCTCACGGAAATTCGCAAGAATCGGTGTCTCGATAATCTCACCCGAAGGCTTCGCCATCAATCCACGCATGCCCGCCAGCTGTTTCATTTGCTGATTGCTCCCACGGGCACCTGAATCTGCCATCATGAAGATGGAGTTGACCTTCTCGGTCTGATCCTCTGTGTCGACCATTCCTTTGGAGAGACCGCCTAGCATTTTCTCCGCGATCTTTTCTGTCGTCTTGGCCCAGACATCGATGACCTGGTTGTAGCGTTCACCATCAGTGATCGCTCCTTCCTGATATTCAGTATTGATTCGGTTGATCTCCAATTGGGCACGGGAGAGCAAATCTTGCTTCTCCTCGGGAATTACCATATCCATCATACTGATTGAGAAGCCGGCTCGGGTCGCAAAGCGATAGCCCAAATTCTTCATTTCATCCAGCATGCGCACGGTCTTGATGTTCCCAGCCGTGCGATATGCCGTATCAATCAATTCGGCCATTTGCTTCTTCTTTAACTGCCGATTGATCGCAGAGTAGGGAACTTCTTCCGGCACAATCAACGAGAGGATGGCTCGTCCAACCGTCGTTTCTACCAAAGCTTCACCCGGATTCAAACGCACATGAATCTTGGCATGCAGGTCAACCTTGCCGTGATCATAAGCTGTGACCACTTCCTGCCGATTTGAGAAAATCTTGTTCTCTCCTCGGACACCTTCTGTCTCACGTGTAATCCAGTAAAGCCCAAGCACCATGTCCTGTGTTGGTGTCATCAACGGTTTGCCGTTGGAAGGAGAGAGGACATTGTTAGTGGACATCATCAGAATCTTGGCTTCCAGCTGTGCTTCTACAGACAGCGGGACGTGTACCGCCATCTGGTCTCCGTCGAAGTCTGCGTTGAATGCCGTACAGACTAACGGGTGCAGTTGAATCGCCTTGCCTTCGATCAGTACTGGTTCAAAGGCCTGAATCCCCAGACGGTGGAGAGTCGGTGCGCGGTTGAGCAATACCGGATGCTCGCGAACCGCTTCTTCCAGAATGGCCCAAACTCGAGGGCTGTTCTCCTCCAGCTTCTTCTTGGCCATTTTGATTGTGTGAATTTCCTGATAGTCGATCAGCTTGTGGAAAATAAATGGTTTAAACAGCTCTCGCGCCATCACCTTGGGTAGGCCACACTGGTGTAGCTTCAAGGTCGGCCCAACGACAATTACGGTTCGGCCCGAGTAGTCAACACGCTTACCAAGCAGGTTTTGACGGAAACGGCCTTGCTTGCCCTTGAGCATGTCACTCAAGGATTTCAATGGACGCTTGTTGGAACCAACCATCGGACGTCCTCGACGACCATTGTCAAAGAGCGCGTCGACAGATTCCTGAAGCATCCGCTTCTCATTTTTGACGATAATGCTCGGTGCACGCAGTTCGATCAGACGCTTCAGGCGATTATTTCGATGAATCACTCGACGATACAGATCGTTGAGGTCGCTTGTCGCAAAACGTCCACCTTCCAGTGGCACCAATGGTCGTAATTCTGGAGGAAGAACCGGCAGGGTATCAACAATCATTGCATCCACAGAGTTACCGGAATGCAGTAGCGAACTCACAATATTCAGCCGCTTGGCAATGCGCTTGCGGCGTGTCTCCGAGTTTACGGAGCGGAGTTCTTCACGCAGTTGATTGTCCAATTCCTCCAGGTCCATCTCACGCATCAGCATGCGTACTGACTCTGCCCCCATTCCCAGTTCCAACTCTGGGAATTTATCTTTTAATTCAATCGCTTGTTCTTCTTCGACGATGCTCAGTTTCTCGATCTCTGAACCACCTGGATCCATGACGATGTAAGCATCAAAGTAGAGCACTCGCTCCAAGTCTCGTAGGGTCATTTCCAACAAGGTAGCAATTCGGCTGGGAACACCCTTGAGGAACCAAACGTGGGAAACAGGAGTGGCTAGCTTGATGTGACCCATGCGTTCCCGACGAACCTTGGACTCGATTACCTCAACTCCACATTTTTCGCAGGTAATACCGCGGTGTTTCATCCGCTTGTACTTACCGCAGATGCACTCGTAGTCGTGGATTGGACCAAAGATCTTGCCACAGAATAAACCATCACGCTCCGGCTTGAAGGTCCGGTAGTTGATAGTTTCTGAAGTTTTCACTTCACCAAAGGACCAGGAAATCACATCTTCACTGGTCGCGATTTTGATGCGGACTGCGGAATAATTTTTTGGATCTTCCGCAATTTCAAACATATTACCAAACGCCATTCTGCCTCCGGATGGGGGTTGGGATTACGATTACCGGATGAACCAGGTCGGCTCAGATTTCTTCAGAGACAGCCGCCTTCTCACTGAGGCTGACTGATTCCGTATTTGCTTCTTCCTCGTCCGAGTCAACTTCTTGTAGTAATTCGATATTCAGACAAAGACTCTTGAGTTCGCTAATGAGAACCTTGAAGGATTCAGGGAGGCCAGATTCAACCTGGTGACGTCCCTTGACAATCGCTTCGTAGATTTTGTTACGGCCATAGACGTCATCGGATTTGACCGTCAGCAATTCCTGTAGGGTATGGGCGGCACCATATGCTTCCAAGGCCCAGACCTCCATCTCACCAAAGCGCTGACCACCAAATTGGGCCTTGCCACCCAAAGGTTGCTGAGTCACCAGCGAGTACGGACCAATTGAGCGAGCATGAATCTTCTCATCCACTAAGTGATGCAGCTTCATGATGTAGGCATAACCGACTGTGACTTTCTGGCTGAAACGCTCTCCGGTTAATCCATCATGGAGCCAGACTTGGCCAGAGTGATTTAACTCCGCCAAATCTGCCATCCGGTGAATATCATTCTCAGTCGCCCCATCAAACACAGGGGTTGACATGTGAACGCCGACTTTGTAGCGCTTCATGAACTCTAGGAAGTCATCATCACTCATCGCTCCCAAGTGCTCCTGAGCAACTTTGGAATCATAGATTTGATTGATGAACTCACGTAGCTTCTTGACCGGTTGCTGCTTCTCAAGCATCTCCTCGATTTTGCTACCCAATCCCGAAGCCACACGTCCTAGGTGTGTCTCCAGGACCTGGCCAATGTTCATTCTGGATGGCACCCCAAGCGGGTTGAGTACGATATCCACTGAGGTTCCATCCTCCATGTATGGCATGTTTTCGATGGGCTGTACTGTGGAGACCACACCTTTGTTTCCGTGACGACCAGCCATCTTGTCGCCGACAGAGAGCTTGCGCTTGGTGGCAATGTAGACCTTGACCATCCGAATCACACCTGGAGGCAGATCATCACCCTTGGACAACTTTTCACAACGATCCTCAAAGACGTTGTCCATCATTTCCTTCTGCTGCAACGCATTGTGAATCAACGTCTGGACCTTGTTGTTGATTGAGGCGTCTTCCATCTGCATCTCATCAATGGCTCCACGCATGAAGGGAACTTTCTCAATCGCTTCACGAGTGAGTTCTGTTCCTGCAGGAACCAAAACATCACCCTGCATGTTTCGCAGATCTTCTCCCAGCGCTTGTCCGCTGGCAATTGAGCAGACTCGATCCAGCAGATTCTTGCGGATGATGCGAACTTCATCTTGATGATCCTTCTCGTAGCGGCGCAACATATCCTTTTCGATCTGGCGCGTCCGTTCATCGCGTTCCACCCCTTCACGGTTGAAGACGATCACATCCGTGACAACGCCTTCCATGCTCTGTGATACACGCAAGGAGGTATCTCGAACATCACCTGCCTTCTCGCCGAAAATCGCTCGAAGCAGTTTTTCTTCGGGATTGAGTTGGGTTTCTCCCTTCGGAGTGACCTTGCCAACCAGGATGTCCCCTGGACGAACGTAGGTACCAATTCGGATAATCCCACTCTCATCCAGATTTCTCAGTGCCTCTTCGCTTACGTTGGGGATGTCACGTGTGATTTCCTCCTTGCCCAGCTTCGTATCACGAGCAACCGTATCGAGAACATCGATATGCACAGAAGTGTAGACATCCTCATGCAACAAGCGCCGTGAGACAGTAATGGAATCCTCGAAGTTGTAGCCATTCCAAGGCATGAAAGCGATCCGGATGTTCTGTCCCAGCGCCAACTCACCATTTTCTGTGGAAGCTCCATCAGCAATGATGTCACCAGCTTTCACATAATCACCCTTCTTGACGAGTGGACGCTGGTTGATGCAGGTATTTTGATTACTACGTCGGTATTTAATCAGGTGATAGATGTCGACATTGTTGGGCACAATGCTGTCGACACTGGACAGATCCACATCTGCTTGAATCACGATGCGGGAAGCATCGCTACTGTCAACAATACCGGCTCGTCTTGCGATGGTGCAGGTCCCCGAGTCCAGTGCTCCTTGATGTTCCATACCTGTCCCTACCAGCGGAGCCTGAGGCTTCACCAGCGGCACTCCCTGACGCTGCATGTTCGACCCCATCAAGGCTCGGTTAGCATCATCGTGTTCGAGGAATGGAATCAACGAAGCTGCTACTGATACAAGTTGGATCGGTGATACATCGATGTAGTCAATCTGGTCTTTGGGCACCATGCTGAACTCACTTCCAACCCTGGCGGTAACAAAGTCGTTGACCAAGTTCCCTCCTTCGTCAATCACAGCATTTGCCTGGGCAATCTTGTAGCGATCCTCTTCAGTCGCTGAGAGGTATTCAATGCTATCGGTAATCTTGCCCTGCTCTACTTTGCGATAAGGAGTTTCCAGGAATCCGTAGGAGTTGACCTGAGCATAGGTAGCCAAAGATGCAATCAACCCGATGTTTGGGCCTTCCGGTGTTTCGATCGGGCAGATCCGTCCGTAGTGAGAAGAGTGTACGTCACGCACGTCGAAACCGGCACGCTCACGGGTCAAACCACCTGGCCCCAGTGCACTGAGTCGGCGCTTGTGTGTGATTTCCGACAGAGGGTTGGTTTGGTCCATGAACTGCGATAGCTGGCTGCTACCAAAGAACTCGTGAATGGCCCCAGCAACTGGCTTAGCGTTGACGATATCGTGCAACATCATCGTCTCGGCATCCTGCAGGGACATGCGCTCCTTGATCGTCCGCTCCATCCGAATCAGTCCAATCCGGAACTGGGTCTCCAGCAATTCTCCAACACTGCGAACCCGACGATTACCAAGGTGGTCAATGTCATCAATGAAAGTACGGGCGTTGCCTTCACGAAGCAGCAACAGATACTTCACAGATTCCATGATGTCCCGGCGAGTCAAGACGACCTTATCGAGAGGCTCTTCTACTCCCAGTTTCTCATTGATTTTGAGTCGACCAACCTGAGACAGGCTGTAGCGGTCTTCACTAAAGAAGAAGTTCTGCAGCATATTTTGCGCTGCATCCAGAGTCGGAGGATCTCCTGGCTTCATCTTCTTATAGAGTTCGATCAGTGACTGCTCCGGAGAGATGGATCGATCCAGTTCCAGAGTATCCCGGAAGCTAGGACCGGCTGTAGTTGGCGGCGAGATATAAAGCAGCGAAACCTGCTGGACATTCTTCTCCAGAAGACGCTTGATGAGTTCTCCAGTCACCATGCTGTTGCATTCAGCGATTTTCTGGTCATCAACATAGACATCACGAGCTAGGAACCGTCCACGAATCTCGTCAAATTTTGTCTCTAATCGATTTACTCCAGCTTTCATCAATCGATTGAGGTTACGGCGATGAATCCGCTGGTTCGCTCGCACTAGGACCTCACCCGATTCACTCAGAATGTCCTGTGTTGCTTTTTGGTCCAGTGTGACCTGCTCATCGACCAAACGATAGAAGGTTTGTTCCTCAACCGGAGTTTCAAGGTTTTCGCAGGCGCTGAGATCCAAAGTTTCTGTGGGATAGAACAACTCCAGTAGCTGCTCGTCAGTGTAGCCCAGTGCTCGCAATAGCACAGTTGCAGGGAACTTACGGCGACGGTCGATGCGGGAATAGAGCAGATCCTTAGCATCAAATTCAAAGTCTAACCAGGAGCCTCGCTGTGGAATCAAGCGAGCGTTGTAAAGCAACTTACCACTGGAGTGACCTTTGCCTTTGTCGTGTCCGAAGAAGACTCCTGGACTCTTGTGCATTTGGCTGACGATCACACGCTCTGTTCCGTTGATGATGAAGGATCCAGTCGGGGTCATCAGCGGAATTTCGCCTAGGTAGATGTCTTGTTCCTTGATGTCTCTGATCTGCTTAACTTCCTCTTCACCTTCTTCTTTCTCCCAGACAATCAGGCGCAAAGCCACCCGAATGGGACAGGCGTAGGTCACACCCCGAACCCGGCACTCCTCCACAGTGTGCTTGGGTTCGCCCAAGCGATACTGGACATATTCCAGAGTCGAAGAATTGCTGTAGTCAGAGATCGGGAACACCGAGCGGAAGACCGCTTCGAGGCCGCGCCGTTTGTCCCGTTGTTCAGGGGCAACATTGCGCTGCAGAAAACGCTCGAAGGAATCCAGTTGGATCTTCAGCAAATTTGGAATTTCAATGGGCGGATTGATCTGCCCAAAAGAACGCCGGATACGGTGTCGGTTGCTCAGCGTGACAGACATGAAGCTTTTCCTGGGTTAAAGAGTTGACTGAGTCACAGAGGTGGCTTCAGCAAAAGGAACACAGGCCAGCAGAGTAGATAGGTCGGTGCTGTATTTGGGAGAGTCTATGCATGGGGTCCGGTGGAACAGAGGAGGCGTTGAAGACAATTGGACACGGGCCGCGCTTTGCACAGCTGGACCTCCTTGTTGACGAGCGAACTGGTTGCAGAATGCAGGATGAGGAACCTGCAAGAACTGGTGGGGGGTAACGGTTTGTATTCCGTTCCGCTAGCAAGTAAACTTTTATTTATCTTTGATTCTTACCGAGAAGTCAACTCTATTCTTCAGAGTTGAATCCATAGCAGCAATAAGAAGGTACTGACAGTAAAAATGGTGGCGTAGTGTTGTACACTTCCGTTTTGCATTTGCTGGAACCAGTATCCTCCAGTTCGTTGCAGCTTCGCAACTCCCTGCAGTAGTCCTTCAATTGCGTAACGGTCGAAGGTCTTCCAAAGAACACTGTGAGAGATATGGTGAAACGGCCGAACAACCATAGTTGCGTAAACTGCATCTGCATTCCAGTTCTGCAGAGAAAAACGCTCTGCACCCGCCAATAGAGAATCTGGATCAATGGCACGTGGCCAGCCGTAGCGATAACGTCGACTGGCCAATCCCCAAGCGATGAGTGCCAGTACCACCGACATCACCATCAAGCCCAATTCCTCAATCACGGAGCCATGCAATTCGATCTCTGCAAAGAATCCGTGGAAGTAGGCTTCCATACCGTTTGGCAGGAAGTGTAGCGCGTGTGGCACACCTAGAAAGCCTCCAAACGCCGCCAGAACCGCTAGTACGATCAGCGGTACGACCATACTCATCGGAGGTTCATGAATGGACTCTTCATGGGCTCCCCGGAAAGCCCCATGGAAAGTCAGATAGATCATTCGGAACATGTAGAAGCTAGTCAAACCTGCGGTGAGAAAACCGAAGAGCCAGAGTACTGGGCTGCCAAATGGAGAACTGTAGGCACTCCAGAGAATTTCATCTTTGCTAAAGAATCCTGAGAACAATGGAATGCCACTGATGGCCAAAGTACCAATCAACATTGTCGCATACGTCCAGGGCAACCGCTGGCGCAGCCCTCCCATCCGGCGCATATCCTGTTCGTGATGCAGTGCATGAATGACAGCACCAGCACCCAGGAAAAGCAAAGCCTTGAAAAACGCATGGGTCAGCACATGGAAAATTCCCGCTCCAAACGCCCCAACGCCCATGGCTAGGAACATGTAGCCAAGCTGACTAACAGTTGAGTAAGCGAGCACCTTCTTGATGTCGGTCTGGGTCAGGGCAACCGTTGCTCCTAAGAGAGCTGTCACCGTCCCTAGCACGGCAATGATGGTGAGTGTGAAAGGTGCCAAGATGAACAGAAAACTCAGTTTGGCGATGAGGTACAATCCTGCTGTGACCATAGTAGCTGCGTGGATCAGAGCCGAAACAGGTGTTGGGCCTTCCATCGCATCTGGCAACCAAACATAGAGAGGAACCTGAGCAGACTTACCCGTTGCTCCAAGGAAAAGCAGCAAGGTGATCAGGGTGACGCTCAAACTACCCTCGCCCAAGGCTCCTGCCTGTGCATTGATTTCATCAAAGCGCAGAGTGCCAAGATAGACAACGAGCATCATCACTGCCGAAAGCACTCCGAAGTCGCCAACTCGATTGAAAAGGAAGGCTTTCTTTGCTGCTTCTCCGGCAGAGATCTTTTCGTGGTAGAAGCCAATCAGCAAATACGAGCACAGTCCAACCCCTTCCCAGCCAACAAACATCAGCAGTAGGTTGTCCGCTAAGACCAACACCAGCATGAAAAACACGAACAGATTCAAAAAGGCAAAGAATCGTCCGTAGTGTTCCTCATCCGCCATGTATCCGACAGAGTAGACATGAATCAGGAATCCAATCCCCGTGATGATCAACAAGAACAAAGCTGTCAGAGGATCGACTTGAAAGCCCACCTCCAGTTGCAGGTCACCAATGTGGATCCAACGCCAGAGTGTCTCTTGGATTGTTGCTGCGTTCCCACTCCACAGGGCGATACAAGCCCAAACGGATTGACCCAATGCGGCTAGCACAGCCAGTGGTCCAACCAAGGTTGTGAAGGTTCGGCCGAGAGTACGACCCAACAGCAGATTGAGGACAAAACCCAGC
Organism: Deltaproteobacteria bacterium; assembly: GCA_011522845.1. Taxonomy (GTDB): domain Bacteria; phylum SAR324; class SAR324; order SAR324; family NAC60-12; genus JCVI-SCAAA005. The sequence continues at coordinate 6,358 of WTIF01000117.1, read as the reverse complement.
AGCGGGAAGAGAGGAATCAGCCAGAGTTGCGTTGCCATGAGGCCTTGGGACAGAGAGAGGATTGCCTTGGTTGAACGCTACCAGCGCAACAGGTTGAATTCATCAATGTTGAGCGTTCTGCGTGAACGGTAGAGAGACAGAATAATGGAGAGGCCAACCACTGCTTCTGCAGCTGCAACAACGATGATAAAGAAAATGAACATCACACCATTGAGCGAATCCATTGATTGGGCAAAGCCAACAAATGAAAGGTTGACCGCATTCAGCATCAGCTCAATGCTCATGAAGATTACAATCGCATTACGCCGCAGCAAGACCCCTAGCACTCCAATGGAGAAGAGCAGTGAACTTAGGACCAGAATGTGACCCAGTGGAATTTGCATCATGAGGATGATCCGGGATAACGGCGCTTAGCAATCACAACGGCTCCGATCACTGCAACCAACAACAGTAAGGAAATTGCCTCGAAGGGCAACAGGTATTCCGTAAACAGCAACTGCCCAATTAACTTGATCGAATCGACTTCTTCGCCAGAAGACACAATCTGCGGAACCAGAGCCTCTGGATCATGCTGACCGAGCACCAAGGCTAATTGAGCCCAAATGCCAAAGGCAATCACGACAGCCAACACCTTGCCAACAGACCAACGAATGAATGAGGGCCCTTCGTCCCGTAAACTCAACAACATCAACACGAAGAGAAACAGAACCATGATGGCACCGGCATAGACCAACACCTGGATAACAGCAACAAACTCAGCCTGCATCATCACATACACTGCGGCTAGCGAAAAGAAGCTACCCACGAGGCTCATTGCACCGTGAATGGGGTTGCGCAGAAAAAGAACCCCAAGTGCTCCAAGTACACTCAGCAGGGCAAACAGGTAGAAGAGAATCATACAGATGGTTCAAGTTAGAGGATCAAGCGGTTTGAGCCAGGGTATCTGATTGCTGACGCAGATCTGCCAGAGAAATTCCGCCCTCGCCTAATTTTTCCAAGGCCAAGTTCCCAAACAACTTGTGTTCAATAGAGGTCATCTGTTGGAAAATCTGGCTGAACTGAGGGGTCTGCTGTACTGGAGTGGCTGTTCCCATGTGTAGCAGTTCGCTGAGAATTTGCCATTCAGGACGAACATGACGGGAAGGTCGCAAAGCTGGCCAGAACCGCTGCCAATGCTCCTGTTTATTCAGGAAGCTGCCCTCTTTTTCAGCATGGTTTTGCCCGGGGAAGATTGCATCTGCTCGATCAGTCCACTCACTTTGACGAGAAGCAATGTGAACCATCAACTCTGTAGTTCCAGCCAAATCCAGCAGTGATTGCTCGTTAGTGAAAGGATTGCCAAGGACCAGTAGCAACTTGGCCGATTTCATTGCACTGATGACATCATGCTCTTGGGATCCCTTCAGCCCCAGTAATCGTGCTCCAGCCTGGTTAGGAGCCTTGTCCGTAGTGATCAGTGTTTCAATAAAAAATTCTGATTCCGGCTGTGTCCAGTCCTGCTGTGGATAAAAGACTTGATCCGAAGAGAAAACTTCTTGGAGCAATCGGCGCAGCAAGAACATCTCTTCCAAGGTGGAGTGGGTATCAACTAAGGCAACTACCTGCTCTCCATTTGGCTTCAAGGCTTCCAGTCGGTCAGCCACAGCATCGTAGAGTTGCTGCCATGTCACCTGTAGCAGCTTCCCTTTGACCCGCCCCATCGGTTTGGCAAGACGTTGCTCTCGTTCATTCATTTGCTGGTAGGTCAATCGACCCTCATCGCACATCCACCACTGGTTGACATCTTGGTTCTCACGAGGCTTCAGACGAAGCACTTCGTTGCGGTCATGTTCAATCGTGATGTTGCAACCCGTGGAGCATCCCGTACAGACCGAGGGAACTTTACGTAATTTCCAGGCTCTTCGCTTGAAGCGAAACTCTTTCTCAGTGATTGCACCCACTGGACAAATGTCAGCCATGTTGCCCTGGAAGTGATTCGTCATTGCTCGGTCTGAGAATGTATCCAGCGTTAGCTCATGTCCTCGATTGAACATTCCGAACTCGTCTGTTCCTGTGATCTCACGAGTAAAGCGGTCACAACGGGAACAATGAATACAACGATTGCGCTCCAACTGTACAAAAGTACCAATGTCACGCCAGCCATAAACTCGCTTGTTGTATTCCATCTCGGAATGCCCGGTTCCATGGGCATAGGAGTGATCCTGCAGCGTACATTCCCCAGACTGGTCACAGATTGGACAGTCTAGCGGATGGTTCACCAACAGGTACTCCATTACCAGTTCCCGACCTTCCTGAACTTTGTCATTCTTGGTGGAGATCCGCATGTTTGGCATGGCGTCGGTCGAACAGGATGTCATCAACTTAGGTGCTGGACGTCCGTTGCCAAGATCTGTCACATCGACTAGGCACATGCGGCAAGTAGCTACCACAGAAAGCGCAGGATGGTAACAGAAATGAGGAATTTCCAAGCCGGCTCGCAGTGCTGCCGAGAGAATCTTCTCGCCCTTCTCAAAGGGAACCGGTTGATCATCAATATAAAAGACTTCCATCACTTTTTCTCAGGAAGCAGTTGCGTAGTACTGTCGAAAATCATCGGGGAATTTCTTGAGGAAGCTGACAATCGGCATTGAAGCGGCGTCTCCGAGTGCACAGAGTGTGGTCCCTCCCATGTTGCGCCCAACTCTTTGCAATCGGTTGAGTTTACGCTCACTACCGTTGTTCTGCAGAAAATCTCGGAGCAACTGTCGGGCCCAGTGAGTCCCCTCACGGCAGGGAGTGCACTGACCACAGGATTCGTGATTGTAAAAACGGGAGATGCGGTGCAGCAACTTGACCACGTCTGTGTCTTCGTCAAAGACCATGATTGCCGACGAGCCCATCATCGATCCGGCCTTACCAACCGAATCAAAGTCATAGGCAATATCTATTTCATCAGCTCGTAGCACTGGAGAAGAGGAACCTCCGGGAATCACTCCCTTGAGTTGCTTTCCTCCACGCACCCCTCCTCCGAGTTCTTGAATAATATCTCGCAGGCCAACTCCCATTGCCACTTCGTATACACCGGGTCGGTTGACATGCCCACTCAAGCTGACCAAGTGGGTTCCTGCATTGTTGGGACTGCCCAAATTCTTGTAGGCATCAGCCCCCATTTCCAAGATGGCTGTGACATTGGTCAGAGTCTCAACGTTGTTCACACTCGTTGGACAGCTATTGAACCCAGCAACTGCAGGAAATGGCGGTTTAACACGAGGATGGCCACGTTTACCCTCGAGCGAATCTAGCAGGGCTGATTCTTCGCCACAGATATAGGCACCCGCTCCAGTGTGCACTGTCAGGTCCAGCGCATAGTCTCCACCCAACAATTTTGGGCCAAGGATTCCTTCTCGATAGCAGTCATCGATCGCTTTGTTCAAGCTCTTGATCGCTGGGAAATACTCCCCTCGGACGTAGATATAGCCGTGATGACAACCCAAGGCATAACAACCGATCATCATCCCTTCGAGGAAAAGATGTGGATCCTTGAGCATCAATTCCCGATCCTTGCAGGTCCCTGGTTCAGACTCATCTGCGTTACAGACCAAGTAACTGGGCTTGCCCGTGTTTTTGGCCATGAAGCTCCACTTGAGGCCTGTGGGGAATCCAGCTCCACCCCGCCCACGCAAACCCGCTTCCTTGACTAGGGCAATCACCTCTTCAGATTGCATCGCCAAGGCTTTTGGCAAAGATTGGTAACCACCGGCTTTGCGGTAACTATCCAAAGTGCCATCATATCCGGGGGTGCGGATGTTGCGGAAGAGAACAAGCGTTTCCTCAAGCATGGGTTTCCTGCTCTTGTGGTGTAGTAGC
>WTIF01000117.1:0-2412 GCA_011522845.1 Deltaproteobacteria bacterium | reverse complement strand
AGATGATACTTGCCCGGCGGTCGAAAGCGAAACATTGTGTAGAAGGTTGCTACTCCCTCCACGTGGGTGGGCGAAACCTCGCACAACTCAGCTACATGATTCACCCACTTGCTGTCCAACCAGCCTTGATTTTCTTTCTGAGCCAAGTGTAGGAGGGGCAGGAGAGCGTTACGACGAATCGGATAGCGGGAAAGAAGACGGTCAACCTGTTGTTGCGTTTCAGGAGAAAACACTCTACCTCTTTTGCGGTGGACCGAACGGAAACCGGTCTGGCGAACACGGATGGAGAAAAGTTCAAAACGCCACTTTTTAACGAATGCCCATTGAAGACGCAATCGAAAAACGACCCGCCCCTGCTTACAATTTGGGCTATCCTTGACTCTCTGACCTTAGTTGTTACCGTGAATAAAATTTTTAGAGTCAACTCAACTCCTCAGAAATTTATCTGTTCTTGGTTGCTATTGCTCGTCGTTGGTTGCCAGTATACGTTTGAGGGTGGCAATCCTCCCCTTCCGGCAGAAGCCGCGACCCTAAGCATTGCGCCCATTGAAAATCAAACCTTTGAATCCGATCTGGAAACTTTCGTGATGCAGGCTCTCAGCAGTCGTTTGCGCAGTAATTCCGCTGTTCGACTTCGTGGTGGAAGTGAACGTAGTGATCTACTGTTGCGAGTCCGATTGGCTCAGTTGACCCGAATGAACTTGGACGAGCCCGAAGCCTTGGCTGTTGCTCAGCAGCTGACCCTTGTGGGAAGCGCAATTCTTGAAGATCAACGGACCAATAAACAGCTTTGGGAAGTTTCAAATCTCAGAGTTGAGGTCTCTACCAGCAGAAACGATAGCAGTAGCAGTGCTGACCTTAGTGGTCAGCGACTCAGCCGCGGCATACAGGAACTGACCGAAAACTTTGCGGAAAAAATCTACAGCCAGATCTTCTACAATTTCTGAGAGACATGATTGAATTAATCCACGTCACCAAGGCCTTCGGTACCAAAAAGGTCATCGACGATCTCTCCCTGAAAATTCCTGCCAACAAGATTACCGTCATCATGGGAGGCTCTGGCCACGGTAAATCGACCATCGTCAAGTTAATCCTTGGTTTCATTATTCCAGACTCAGGAGAGATCATTGTCGATGAGGCCAATGTTTTGGAGATGAGCAAGCAGCAGCGTGTAGAAGTACTCAAGAAAACAGGAATGTGCTTTCAATACTCTGCCCTCTTCGATTCAATGAATGTCTTTGAAAACGTTGCCTTTGCTCTGCGTGAACACCAAAAGCAGCTCAAGGAAAGTGACATCGCCGAGAGAGTCACTTCTACACTCAATCGACTCGGTCTCTACGATGTGGAAGACAAAATGCCTGCCGAGCTCTCTGGAGGAATGAAGAAGCGTGTGGGAGTGGCGCGGGCGCTGATGATGGAACCCAAGATCATGATCTTTGATGAGCCAGAATCTGGGCTAGACCCAATCACGACCACAGCGATCGGCAACCTGATGGTGGAAATGCGTGATAATTTTGGCAAAACCTGTATTTCCATTTCCCATCACATTCCCAACTCCATGCGGGTTGCTGACAAGTTGGCAATGCTCTATCAGGGCAAAATCATTGCGGAAGGAAGCCCGAAGGAAATTAAAGAAAATCCGAACCCAATTTTGCAGCAATTCATCAATGGGAAAGTGGACGGTCCGTTTTGAAACGAATCTGAGGGGGGACTAGTGAAGGAAGAACGAGCCCCAGTCAACCGAGGCTCAGCGGACTCACTTCTGGCGTGCTTTGAAGCGAGGATTGCTCTTGCAGATCACAAAAATCTTTCCACGCCGACGAACGATCTGGCAGTCTTTGTGACGCTGCTTTGCTGACTTGAGGGATGCAAGCACTTTCATTTTGGATACTCCAATAGAAATCAGAAAAACCATTTAATATATTTGTCTGGCTACGAATGTCCAGTAATTTCCATCAATCCCAAGATCCTTGCCATCAACCCCATAAGGAAGATTGATGACCTGGCTTCTGCTGAATCTGATCGTGACCTGGTATATGGTTGGCTTGATCTGGCTGATTCAAGTTGTTCACTATCCCCTCTTTGCCAACATCCCTGCTGCAGCCTTTCCTGATTATGAACGTCAGCATACTCATCGAACGGCTTGGGTGGTGATTGGCCCCATTCTGTTGGAGTTATTCTCTGCACTGCTACTCTGGTGGTCACCTCCCCCCGGCTTGTCATCGACGCTATTGGGAACCACACTGGGACTGCTTGTGCTCATTTGGGCCTCCACGTTTTGGTTGCAGGTTCCACAGCACCTGCGTCTCTGAGAGCGTTACGACTCCTATGCCCAACAACTATTGGTACAAACAAACTGAATCCGCACCCTAGCCTGGACTGCGTGGGGCTTCCTGCTCGCCTGGGCACTCC
>WTIF01000016.1 GCA_011522845.1 Deltaproteobacteria bacterium | reverse complement strand
CATCATCGCACTCAACACCACCATACCCAATAATCTGGGCTTGCAGAGAGTCCAGTAGTCACCAAGGCGACTACGCAATTGGTCAAAGGGGGAGAGGAATGTGATTGACTTAGATCTCATAGAATCCTTAAAGGTTTTTCAGAAACTGGATTACACAAAACCAGTACACTTCTCGCAAGATAAAAAACCAACTCTTTCTAATTTTCATAGAATCAAATATTCTAATTTCACTTTTTTTGTTCTAGCGGGGGTCAACAAATCCCCAACTTTCTGGTAACGCCCAATTTTTATCTGGAATTTCCATCCGCAAGCTGGAGAAATAAAGGAAGCTTTTTTCATAGACAAATTCTCCAGATTATTCTCAATTCTTCATCTTCTGAGGCATCTGTACCGAAATTGATTTACTCCCGGTCAGAAATATGAGGATTGTCAAGTGAGCAACAAGGAAAGGTAATCATGAAATTTAAGGTTGTTTCGGCTGATGCGACAGATCTATCACAAACCAGTGACGATCCGAAAGTGCGTATCGAAGGATTGATTGAGAGTAGCCCTGTTTTTCTGTTCATGAAGGGCACTCCTGAAGCGCCACAATGCGGGTTTTCCTATCGCGTCTGTGAAGTCCTACGCGGATGGAAAGTGCCATTTCGATCCTTCAATGTCTTGGCAGATCCTGATATTCGACAAGGCATCAAAGAGTTCACAAATTGGCCCACTATCCCCCAACTCTATGTCAATCGAGAATTCGTTGGCGGATGTGACATTATAGAGGAACTCTCACAATCCGGTGAACTACGAGAACTGTTGCAAGAAGCGTATCCTGAGCAAAACTTTGAGCCTCCTCCTCCTCCCGCCCAAGTTCAGGCCATATCGCCCACACGAGCCCAGCAAATGCTGGAAGAAAACTCCGAGCTAACGGTACTGGACATTCGTGAGCCTGATGAGCGAGAATATGCAAAGCTGGAACGGTCTCAGGTACTGGATCACAAGCTCGCTGATGAAATCCTGAACCAATGGGATGCGAACACTCCCCTGCTGCTGATGTGTCATCGCGGTATCCGGAGTATGGAAGCAGCACAATTTTTTATTTCCCGTGGTTTTCAACAGGTTTTCAATATTGATGGTGGCATTGATCGTTGGTCTGACGAAGTTGATTCCAATATCCCACGCTACTAAGTATTTTCTGAAAAAATGAACTCACCTACAATCGAACTGACACCAAGAGCAGCTGAGGTTTTTCGAGAAGCTTGTTCGTCAGAACAGAAAAGCCTAGCAGAGTCCCGTCTGCGCATTGGAGCCAAGCCAGGAGGTTGCTCCGGCTATAAATACGAATTGGAATGGAACGCCGCTACAGATCAACTAGAGAGTGATCTTCTACTTGAATCACAGGGGGTACAAATTCTGGTTGATCGTCTCTGCCTGGAGGAGGTTCTCGGTCCTCTAAAGATTGACTACAGTGACGCCAACCTTGTTGAACAGGGGTTCGTGTTCATTCAGCTTAGTAGCGGACGCCAATGTGGCTGTGGTGAGTCATTTACTCCAGTTCGTGACCTCCCCGCTTATGCCTGATTTGCTCGAACTGATCGCCAGTGGGGCCTGCTTTGGTCTCTTCGTCTACAAGTGGATCATTATCATCGCTGTCGTCCTAACATGGGTCAGTGCAGATCCCTACAACCCCTTCGTGTCATGGATCAACCGAGTCACTCGGCCTTTCTGGTATTGGTGCGAAAGATGGCTACCGCTCACCATGAGGCACTTCAGTGCCTACTTTTCTCTGCTACTAGTAATTTTTGGACAGGCGCTCATTCCAGCGTCTGTCCGTTCGATCAATTTGTTTCTGCAAGGAATGATTGAAGTCGATGCCTTGGCACTTCAGTTTGGTGGGCATCTGATCCAGTCTACCGGTATTATCGCCCAAAGTGTTTTCTTCTTCTTCATGCTGATCTTAGGTTTTTGGTTCTTCCTGACCCTGATCAATCCTGCTTACAATAATCCTATCGTTCAGGTCCTCCATACTTTGGCAGACCCACTGCTCTCTCCACTACAACGTTATCTTCCTCGAATGCGCTTCGACATCTCTCCTCTAATTGGTGTGGCGCTCTTCTATCTACTCAACGCCTATGTTGTACATCCTATCGCCTTCTACGGTGGGATGCTCTCCCAACCGGTCCAACTCTGTGTCTACTGACTCTCCAGAAAAATGGTCGAATTTTTGAAAGGATTCTAGCAGACGTCAACCCGAACTGACTGAGCCATGAACCTTTCCCAACGCCTGCTTTCCGCCCTACTGATCTGCCTTGGTATCAGCCTCCCATTCTCAGCAGTATTGGGCCAAGAAAGTTCGCTAACCCAGTGTTCTTCAGAAAAACGTCGTGAATTGCGACTTCAGGGTTTACTGGAAGATGTCATTGCCTGGCGTTGTGGTGATTTTCCAAAAGCTCGCATTCTAGCCCACTTGGAGGAATCATCCGTCCTGGAGGGAGATGAAGGAACCAACATCACAATTCAGCTAAACCGCCAACCTGCCTCCTCCGTCCGAATCAGCTTACGTAGCGCGCTGGCTGATGAAGTCATTCTAGACATCGACGAACTGACTTTCACAACAAGTGACTGGAATCAACCACGCCACATTGCCGTCAAAAGTATTGATGACGATATTGCAGATGGTGATCGTGCAGTAACCTTACAGCTTGCTGTAGCTGCCACGGAAGATACTCGCTTCCGACAAGCTGCCCCTGTTGGTCTTGTTCTGCAAAGTTTGGATAACGATTTAGTCGATTGGTCCGTAACTCGCCAACCTGGTCGACTACAAGAGGGAGGGGCTCCTGTCGTATATGAAATTTCCCTACTCAGTCGCCCTATGAACCCCGTCACTCTACGGGTAGACAACAAGCATCCTGATTTCATTCGGGTTGCTCCAGATGAAATTCAAATTACTCCTGACAGCTGGCCAAAACCTGAATTGCTTCGGGTTCAAGCAGTTGATGATCCCTTTGATAATCCAGATCGCCCTGTAGAAATTCTTGCTTCCGTCAAATCAACCACAGATCAAAGCTACCTCAAGCTACCCCCACTTCGCTTACAACTGCTGGTCGAAGATGACGAAAATCCAGGAATTGTGATCAATCCAGAAAGAGGGATAACAACTGAGGCAGGCACCCAAGCCAAATTTGACCTAAAATTACGAAGCCAGCCGCGCAGTCCAGTACAGTTGAAAATTGAGTCTTCAGATGACACGGAGGGAAAAGTCTCTTCTCAGGAAATGCGCTTCACAGCTGCTGACTGGGATCGCTCTCAGCAAGTGGTCGTAGAAGGGCTTGACGATCTACAGCGCGATGGTGACCAATCCTACGAGTTATCGATTACAGTAGATTCGACAGATGAGGCCTATCAGAAGCTATCCACACTCCAAATTCCATTGATCAACAGCGACGATGACATCGCTGAGTTGGAATTGGAGAGCAGTTCAGATCAGATTAGCGAAGAGGGTGAAAGTTCTGAGATATCCATTCGACTACTTAGTGAACCAAAGGGGGAAGTAATCGTACAACTCTCTTTGGATAAACCCGATGAGGCTACACTATTTCCAAACGCACTCACCTTTGACAAAAATAACTGGAATATTCGTCAACGGCTTCTGGTCGTTGGCAAAGATGACAATTTGGCAGATGGTGACCAAACTGTAGCTGTTTTTGTGAGGGTACTTGGAGACAGTCCAGAGTACCTTGCACTCGCATCCCAACAAATCACCCTAACCAATCGTGATGATGACATCGCAAGCATTCTAATCCGAGCACCTGAACGGCTCAGTACCAGTGAATCTGGAACTAGTGACCACTTTGAAGTGCTATTGCAGAGCAGACCCGAAGCTTCGGTGCGTATTCCTCTACGTACCTCTCAGCCAAACGAGGTCAGCATCAATCCAGAGGCAATCGTCATCCAGCCCGAAAACTGGGACCAACCTCAACGAGTAACCATCCAAGGTTTAGACGATGAGCGATTGGATGGTTCTCAATTTTTCTTGATAAATATTCTACCTGCTGAAAGTAACGATCAACTTTACCAGGGTTTGGACGCAACAGATTTGGTTGGTACCAATGAAGACAATGACCAACCAGGTATACTCACTTCAACAGGAAACCTGCGAGTAAGCGAAAGTTTCGGTGAAGATCAGCTAAAGATCCGCCTGAATAGCCGCCCTAATGAAGCAGTACGTATCCAACTCAATTCATCTGCTCCAGATGAATTCTCTGTGCTACCGGAACAACTGATTTTCACTCCAGAAGACTGGAATCTTGAACAGAGCGTGACTGTTCGTGGCCTACCAGATGAGGTTGCAGAAGCTAGTTCAACTTACCAGCTGTTGGTCTCTGTTACGCAGGGCGAAGAAAACTACAAAGGATTGGAAACTGTTGAGGTCATTGTTGCTGTTGAAGACCAAACCCCAGAGCTACCACCAACGATGATCAGAGCTATGAGTGGCTTACAATACGTTGCTCTTGCGGGTCGAATGCAACGTGGTGAGTACTCAGAAACAGGAACAGATTTGAATCTCAGCGGCCAAAGCCAAGGACTGTACTACAATCATCATTGGCCCTCTCACCTAACGGCTGGGGTTGCCCTAGAAAGAGCAGAATTGACTGGGCAGAGTCATACCCAGAATCGCAGTGTCACAATTGAATTAGAGGAATATAGGCTGCAGGCATCTGGAGGCTACGCTTGGTATTTTTCGCCCGAATGGAGACTACAACCCGAATTACGCCTCTCCTACAATTTTCTATCTGCTAAACGGACAGAGGAAGACTCCAACCAACGCCTTGACGAAACATTGGATGGTGGAATTTTTACAAGTCAGTTTGGTTCTGGCCTGCACTATTTGGCCAATGAAACCTTCTTTGTTGGAGCCGGCATCTACCTTGACCCTAACAAGGTTTCTCTGGGATTCGCCGATGCAAAAGGAAATTATAACATTATCTGGAGCAGTGAGTTCATGGTTGGGCTCCAATTCTGAACAATAAACCCCGTGAAACAATCTATTCGCTACACCTACAGATTTCACGTACGTCTGTCTGAACACAATAATATCGCGAAAACCCTTCCCTAGCCAATTCCCTTCGAGCAGATCATATCAATTCTTCAGCGATACCCAAGCAGGTTCTCAGTATAGAGCATCAATTTGTCAAAAAATTGACTTTGCTAACTTCTCTGGCAACTCATTTTCACAAATCGGCTAGCAGCTCTTCTGACGACTGGGCCTCTCTGTCAAAAGATTTACTCACAAAGCTTTTCCCCAGCGATATCGTAGACCTACCCCAAGTACGTTAGAACTAGTGTTGCGCACACCATACAAGCCATATCCCGCAGAACGATGATGAATCCGGAAAGACAACTCTGCTTCTGGAAGTTGCGGCGGAGCTAAAGTGATATCTAACGTCAGCAAATTCATAAAGTGTTTGGAAGATCTGCCTTCGGTTCGCTCTTGATCTGGGATCTTAGAAGCGTAAGAAACTCCTTCAGCAAAGCCAATCGTGGTCTTCACATAGCGATCCCATCGAAAGTTCTTCCATCGGAATACTACAGAAGGGCCAACCTCGTTGATCACCTTAGTTTGGCTTTCACGATAGTTGATGTTCAGAGCTGCTTCCAATTCCGTAACGTAAGGTTCCAAATAACGGAACCACCAAAGCTTCCTTGAAATTCGTCGTGCGACTTCCACTCCATAAACCAGTTCATCTGTGTTTGGATAAGCCAAATCCAGAGCTTTGGAAGGATCTTGTGAATCCGTATAATTGATCAAGCCGATGTCATCTAGGTTGCTTTGCGCTGTCTGTCCCTTGAACAGCAATAGCCCCCAGGCATCTTCAAAAACTTGAGCACAAACTGACTGGATAGGAAGCAGAAAAAAGCCCAGGCCTCCTGCTAGCAAAAGCAGAAGGCGCAACTTTTGGAGGAAATACATGTAGGAAGGAAAGTGGCTTCGCAGGTAGGACTTACTCAGGCAAATGGAAAGTTTTCAGTTTGTCTTCTGAGTATTCTTCCCGGTCGTCGTAGCACTTCTTTAGCGCCTGCTGTGATACAGAAAGCACCTTAAACTCTTCAGACTCCTGATCCAATTTTCCTTCCGTGTCATAGTTGTCCATGAACTTCATCAATCCTCCAGCCCCCTGGAAGTCTTTGAAATATACTTTGAGCCTGAAGAGCAGTAGACAAGCCTTGATAATCTCTTCCTTATCAAGTTGTTCAAAAATTGGTTCGAGCCATTCAATGACTTTCTTCAGGGCAGCCTTGGCTTCATCAATTCGGCCTGCCTCTGAAAGCATTTCAGCTTTCACCATATTCAGTGAAGCCATTTTACGCACGTTGGCATACGGTGTATCTGCAACCTCTGACAATCGTTTATGGGTCTCTATCGCTAGATCGTAGCTGAGCAATGCCATCTCAAGATCTCGTTCTTCACTCATAAATGCTGCTGGATCTTTTATTTTCTCTAGCGAACTCTGCATTCGCTCTTCCCATCCTTCCTGGAATTGCTCTACGTTGAAGGGTGCGTTCCGGTTAGACTGTGAGCGGAAATTCTCCAAAACATTGGTAGAGAATCCACAGCTGGTACAACTCGTCACGTCCAGCAAATTAAAATCGCAGAAATCCATCGATCCAGAAGGGCTTAGGTACTTTGGGATCCCAAAAATATTCTGCTTGGTAATCATGCTCCTAGCACGCAAAGACCAAAAATGAACTGTATCATTACCGCAAGCAAAACAGTTGACGATGCGTCCAGTCAACGAGGATTTCTTCGGTGTGAGCCGATCATTAACTGTTGTGACCTCGTAACGATCTGGGTAGAGGATCTGAAGAATACCGTGTTGGTCTCCCAGTCTCTGGACGATGTCCACACGAATCGAGACGCTCTTCTCATCCCACTTCTCCTGACGTTGCCCAGTCACCCTGCCTTCAACACGATCGTGGAATTCTTCCTCCGAACCCGATTTGGAAATCTGGATATAGACCGGCATGTTAGGGACCATCGCCCTAGGGTTCCGGAAAGTACAACGGGATTCTGAGAGCGAAGTGAGTCGCACTAGAGAGGCATTCTTACCAGCAGAGATTTTTGCCAATGGTTTGGTTGCTTCCAGCATTGACCGTGCTGTCTTCCATAGCTTTGTGAGGATATTGCTGGTGAAGCCCAACAGACCGCCCGCATAGACGAAGAAGGTAATTTCTGTCTCTGACATTTTCCCATCTACGACCATCAATTCCGCAAGATACTTGAGAATAATGAATGATTGCTTAGGATCAATTTTTCGTGCTTCTAGCGATGGAGTCTTACCTTGGCGAACAACAGCCATGATGCCATTCACCTGGTCACGATCTTCCAGAAAAGAAATGGCCTCCTTAAGAAATTCGAGTTCTGAGTCATCCACTCGACCATCGGCCACAATCATGCCGGCAATAGCCCGTGCAAACCAAATTTTCTCCTCGATAGACATGGCTTCGGTGTTAGGCAATTCCATGGAATCTCTCCTTTCGTGATTACAGAATAAGCACCTATGAGCAGTGAAGCTCACAGCAAACAGCAATTTTTGAATTGAGCAAGAGTAGCCCCATCTTTGGGGAGACGCAAAGAAAAAGCTTTGTAGCGTCAGAACCTGCCAGCTTCCCGGAAAGCAAAGGCACTCCAACCCTCTGCCTCTGTCGAAGCACAAATGCGCAGACCGTATTTCGCTAAGGCAGTTGCGAGTGGTGCTTCCTGCTCTGTCAGAAGACCACTACAAATCAAGGTTCCACCAGTTGCTGTCAGTCTTGCCAAGTCCACCACCGCAGATTTTAGCTCCGCTAACAACATGTTGCTGATTACCAACGGAGCCGTTTCGTCAATCACGCTGGCCATACCAACAACTCCCCAAAAATGTTGCCCCTGCTGATTCAGCTCAAAATTGTGAGAGGCCTCTGGTAGAACTACAGGATCGTTGTCACAAGCTATAATTTTGGAAATTCCGAGACGAGCCGCAGCCAAGCCAAGAA
>WTIF01000148.1:5727-8042 GCA_011522845.1 Deltaproteobacteria bacterium | reverse complement strand
TGGTGCATGACGGCTAGGCCAGAAAACATCTGAGGGAGAATTTCGGAGCAAAAATTAGAAAAGTCTTGTCTCTCAGGATTTCCAGCTTTCGGTAACTCTGAAGGAGAGTTTTCTTTGTCTCACAAGATTACTGTTAGATTGGAAGAATAAGATCGAACGGACTGAAATTGAGCTATTGAAGCCACCCCTCATCCGGCTTTCAGCCAGCTTCTCCCCAAAGGAGAAAGCAAAGAACCAAAGGACTGCTTCACGCCAAAACGATCAAATTTGCAAATGAAATCAATGCACTGAAAACCCTCGCCCAACTGGGAGAGGGGGGACCGTCGTAGACGGTGGGTGAGGGAATTGTGAGAGCTGAAAAAATGGGGGAAATTGAATGGGTAGACCTGGGCCGACATCTGGCTTGAAGGCGGACTTCTCAGAGCGAGAAAAAAGAAATCTGAAGAATGCTATTGCCTAGTGTGCGAATGCCCATCAGGCATGATAGTTTTAAGGAATTTAGCGGATTCCAGGTTTGTGCGTTCCAGGCTCAGGCCTTCCAGGTTTGCCTCTGTCAGGTCGGCTTCAAAGAGGTTGGCCCCTTCCAGATCAGCCCCCTGAAGGTTAGCCCCCTGAAGATTCACACCATGGAGATTCGATTCCCGTAGATCGGCTTTGTACAGATTGGCATCACTCAGATCGCTTTTCTCCAGGTCAGCTCGGTAGAAATCAGCTTCTGAAAGATTAGCGCCTTGCATTCTGGCCCGAAACAGATTGGCACCACGCAGATCGGCTTTGATCAGAATCGCTTTGCGGAGATCTGGCTGATCCAGATTCGCATCCTGAAGATCAACATCTTCCAGAATCGCCTTGAACAGATCGGCCCGGTAGAGATCTGCGCTTTCCAGGTCAGCCCCCTTGAGATCTGCTTCCTGCAAGTTGGCTTCTCTCAAATTCGCTTTGACCAGGATTGCTCGCCGAAGTAACGTCCTCCGCAAGTTCGCTTGAGACAGATCCGTTTCTCTCAGCACAGCCTCCAACAAACTGGCCCCACCCAGGTCTACCCCACGGAGATTCCCCCTGGGACAATTTCCCGTATCTTTCAATCGTTGCAGATCTTCTTTTTTCATAAAGTGCGTTGGAGTAGGAGCAAACTGGTTTTAGTATTTCTGCACAGTCTATACAAAGATTTGAGGAATGCACCTAGTTTCGTGACTTCATGAAATGAATTTCAGCCTTATTTTTTAGTCTTGGCCTCCATTTGTTCACTGCTTCAGTAACCTTGATGCTCTAAAGGAAGACTTTGACAAACGGGAATCAGCACGTTTAGCAATCCCTCCAGGCTGACCGGTTTGATCAGGTAATTTACCTGTTGAGCTGTCAGAGCTTGCTGAAAAATTTCATCTTCATAGGCGCTGATGACAATCATCGCCTGCTGTGGAGCTTGCTGGTGAATCTTTTCGATCAGCCGAAAGCCACTCAGCCGCGGCATGTTTAGATCGGTGACGACTATGTCATGCTGCTTTTTCACCCATTGATCGAAAGCGTCCTGACCATCAACGGCCGCATCAACTTCTGCAAAGAGGTAGCTGAGCAGCTGCTGGAAAGATTCCCGTAAAACTTCATCATCTTCGACAACCAGGATGTTCAGTTCACTGGTCCACCTGCGCACTTCGTAGATATCCATTCTTTGATAGAGATTTGTTGCTGTTGCAGATGATTTGAAACAGGGGTCTTGTACTTCAAATCTTTGCTGATTCTTCCAAAAAGAGGTGGCGCCCTTTGATTCTGTTTCAGGCACGCAGAGATGCCCGATGAAAATACTCGAAACAGAACGCCATCAGGCCCTGTAGCAAAGAAAAGTTCCTTGGCGAGGGCCAAGCTTGTGAAGAGTGAAAAACAGAGGGAAGCAAGAACTAGCTTGCTCATGGAGAGCCCTCATAGCGTTGAATCATCAAGAGGATGCCCATTGGGTTCCAGAACTTTTATTCAAGCGCTCCAGACTCTTCTGCAGAATCACCTGGTGACAGGCTTTGCGGGCGTCCTCTAAATCCCCGAAAGAGCAATCCTCAACCCAGGGGATTTCTGTCACCAGGCTGTGTTGATGATCTGGATAGGTGAGTGTTTGCTGCACGATTCGTTGATCGGACACGACAAAACGAACGGAGCGAATGCCGTACTGACTGAGGACTCTATTAAGCTCTTCAGAAAGTTTTAACGGTTCAGCGACATCATCTAAGTGGGAAAGCTCTATTGACTGAAGCGTCTGATGTTCATTAGTAGACGGACGATGGCAGAGTTCATCTACTAATTTTTTCATTGCTGCCATCTTGAAG
>WTIF01000148.1:0-5627 GCA_011522845.1 Deltaproteobacteria bacterium | reverse complement strand
AGACGGACGATGGCAGAGTTCATCTACTAATTTTTTCATTGCTGCCATCTTGAAGGGCTTGCGGAGGAAGTGAAAGTTTCCGGTACCCAGCTCACGGTGAAGCTGATCTTCATCCCTACGATCAAAGTATGCCGTAATGATGACAATCTGAATCTTGGGATCCAGTTCTCGTAAACGAATGGCTACATCGACCCCATTCAGGTTTCGCTCAAGGTTCAAATCAACAAAAGCAACCAAATACGGCTCCCCCAATTCTAACGCGCGCTCAGCTTGCTCCAGAGCATCCTCGCCGGTTGTTGTACCGGTGATTTCCCGCTTATCCTCCTGCTGGGCTGCAAGCTGAGTTGCTGCTGGGTTGTTGAACAGACTGCTGGCCATCTCCTCAAACTGAGGTGCAGCAGCCTGCTCAGTTGGAATCAGCAACTCGTACATTGTTTCGAGAATCCATTCATTATCATCCACGACAAGAAGTTTTTTCGTTGGTTTCATCTTATCTATCCATGGTTGAAAAAGTTTTGGTGCTGCTAACCCTAGAGCAGGAGCCATAGGAGAAAGGCAGCGGCCAGTACACTGCCACCTACCGCCAAATACCAAAAAGGACTCCGATCCGACCACTCTGCCTCGTCTTCCAAGTCCAATCTACGCTCTTCTGTCTGAGACACGACAACTCCAAATATTGTCAAACAATCGTTTCCGAATCCTGAGATCCAAAGGGAACAATCACGCTTTAAGATCTAAAATAATTAACTGTATGCAGAATCTAGTAACATTGTGACTTTTCTCAAGGAGAATGTCGGAGAATAACGGAGAATTTTGGAGAACGTTGTTGCACCAACAACTCATCTGCTAGAAACTAGGAAGCTGTTTCACAAAATCGTCAGACATTTTTCAAAAGAAACCATGTCACTTGGGCTTTTTAGAACTCTGCACTTTTCATTGTTCCTGGTGCTGAGCGGACTCTTTCTGGGGTCCTGCCAGAACTTGGGGGAACAAGACTCAACAACTCTCTCAGCCAAATACTATCTGGAGCGAGAGCAACTCTCTCAGCCTCAAGAAATCCTCCAACAACTCGACTCATTCGATGATTGGACAAGAAAAGATTTCAACAAGATGGCTCAGAAACACGGCAACGTTTGGTTCCATCTCGACTTACCCACTACCGAAATTCCGCGAGTACTTGAATTCCAAACGCTGAACTTGATTGAGTTCCAAGCATTTCTAATCAAGGAAGACGGTGAACTTAGAGCGCTCACTCCATCTAAAATGCCCTTTTCTCAGAATTATTCTTTCCAGTTAGAATCCTCTGGAAGGAGTGTGTTGATTCTGCTCAAACAGCAATGGGGTGGGATCATTCGTGGATTCGAGTTGCTGAGCCTCCAGGCTTATGAAGACCAGCAGTTGTTGCGGGTGTTGGTGACTGGGATGGTGATCGGGCTGTTTCTGCTGAGCTTCCTCTTGACAGCTCTGGTTGGTTGGAGCCAGAACCAGCTTTGGTTGTTGGTTATCATTGTCAATGGACTATTCGGGGTGCTACTGGAGAAAAAGCTCTATCTCTTGCTGGGTTTTTCATTCACATCGGAAGTCTATCTCAAATTATTTGCGGCTCAACTTGCTATTAATTCCATTGCCTATCTCCGCATCATTGTCGGGGAAACCGGCTTCAAACACATCAAGTTTCAAAATTACCTCCAGCACTCTCTTACAGCCTTAGTTGTCTTCTTCCTCACGACCGGATTTCTGGCATTTGAACAGAAAACACTACTCAAACTCTTCAGCAACCCCTTTCAACTCAATGTGCTCGGATTCATTCTTGTTTATTTCTACTGCGTGATGGTGCTGGTCATTTCCTGGAAGAAAAGACCACATCTCCATGAATTTGCGATCCTCTTCATAGTGATCTACTCCCTTCCCCTCCTAACAAACCTGACTGTGGAAGGAACACTTCCTCAAATTTTTGACCTCTGGAACGCAGACTATCGAGCTGTCATTCCGTTGATTCTCTCTATCATCCTCTACAAGGATCGAGAGTTGAGACTACGCAGGTTGACCAGCCAATTGGAGATTCAGAATCGCAACAAGGACCTCTTCCTAGCCAGAACCTCTCACGAATTGCGCACTCCTCTAGCAGGTATGATTGGGCTTTGTGAAAGCATCCTGGAGCGAAAAGAGGGCTTGGCTGGGGCGTTCGTACGCAAGCTGGAGATTGCTGTTAACAGCGGCAGAAGAATGAATCAGCTGATCGGGGACATCACTGATTTTACCAACATGCGCGATGGCAAGCTGAAGCTGGAGCGCCATCCCGCAAACTTCGCGCAGATCTTTCAGACCATGCTGCCCTTGGTTGCCCCCAGTATTGAGCGCAAAACACTGAGCCTGAAGACAAAGATTCCAGAAAATCTGCCAAAAGTGGATGTGGATGAAAACCGGATTCAGCAGGTGCTTTTCAATCTAATCAACAATGCAGTCAAGTACACTCAAAGCGGGGAAATTCTGTTGGAAGCCCGGCTACTTGGATCAAGCCTGCAAGTCGAAGTGCAAGATACGGAGTGGGGGTTCCTGAAGACGAATTGAACAAAATCTTCAAAGACTATGGCCGAGGTAGCAATGTCGCGACAATTTCTGGAATGGGACTCGGGTTGAGCCTGTCTCGGCATATCGTTGAACTCCACCAAGGAGAGTTGCAGATTTCCAGTCAATTGGGAACAGGTACTCGCGTTCAATTCACGCTACCTTTGGCTGAAGGTCTTCCAAGCCAGGAGGCCACTTCCCAAGCCTCTCAGGAGAGATTGGAAGACGATGACTTCCAAGAAGTCGCTGAGTCTGAGAAGGAGGTTTCATTCGAGGGCCGCGCCAGGATCGTGGTGGTGGACGATGAACCACTGAATGTGGAGATCATCCATAATTTTTTGGAATTCCTGGATCTCGAGATCACCAG
Source organism: Deltaproteobacteria bacterium (assembly GCA_011522845.1). Classification (GTDB taxonomy): domain Bacteria; phylum SAR324; class SAR324; order SAR324; family NAC60-12; genus JCVI-SCAAA005. The sequence continues at coordinate 2,692 of WTIF01000148.1, read as the reverse complement.
CTACGCAGATGGAAACAGCATGCTGGAGCGCTTGACAGAAGATGATCCAGACCTACTAATCCTGGACCTGATGATGCCCGATCTGGATGGATATTCTGTGATTCGCCAAGTCCGCAGCGAATATAGCCCACAAGAACTCCCCATCCTGGTTGTCACTGCTAATGAACAGGAGCGCACCACACACAAGTCGCTGACTCTTGGAGCCAATGACTACCTGATCAAGCCGCTAGTGGCGATGGAACTGCGCTCCCGAGTACAGAGTCAACTAGGCCTGATCCAGCAAATCCGGTTGCAGAAATCACTCGAAGAATCTGAAAAACAACGAATTGAGCTTCACCAGGAGCACCATCGAATGGCCACTCTTTTTGATACAGTGGACACTCCCTTGGTGGTCACCAGCAGTGCGGATCAAATTCTCTACGCCAACAAGAGCTTTGGAGAGCGTACCGGATTTCCCCAGAGTGAAACTCTCCAACGCTCCATCTCTAGTTTCTTTCAGCAGGATGGCTGGAAAAACGAAAAACCGTCTGTCAGTCGACAGATCATTCTGCAAAAAGACGGCACCGAGTGGCCCTGTCAACTCACTGTCCGTGCAATGGAGTTTGGTGAGCAACAGGAATGGGTCTATACGGTTACAGCCTGCCCTGAATCAGAGCAACCAGAGACAACGGTGACGCCTGTTGAACTGCCACGCGAGCAAGCCGTTCCCGTGATCACCTCCATGGAATCAGCTCGGGCTAACTTAGTTGAGTTGCTTGATCTGGCGGTGAAGTATTTCCGCTTGGCAACAGGGGAATCGACCGCAGAGTTGGCGAGGAGAAGTGAATACTGGCACATCACGATGAATGGCAGCACTCCCAGGGCTTACATGCTGGAACGCTACCTAGACTTGACGCGGCTGCCTAAGAAGCCCAAGTGGGGACTAGTCTTCAGGACTTGTGATTGGGTGCTGAGAGAGTGCGAGGAACAGCAACCGCTGAAGCAGGAAATTCTCCAGCGGAAACAGTTGATTGAAGGGAGAATCAGCGAGACAGCTTACCCGGGTGATCAGTTGCGGTTGTCGTGATCTGGTCGAATCATCGCTTGAATGACAGACTCTACCGTTATGCTTCCTACGATCTGCCCCTGTTTGTTCTGTACAGGGACCGCTTCGTGACCTGCTGAAGCTAAACGGGGAAGAGCATCCTCCAGCGAGATGTTTTCTGGAATCGCTCCATCAGCGTTTTCGGGCAAGCCTTCTCTTTCCATCACGCCACGAACTCGTAAGACCCGCGCCCGGTTGATGTCACGAACGAAGTCCATGATGTAGTCGTCAGCCGGTTTCATCACGATCTGTTGGGCTGTTCCCTGCTGAACCATTCCTCCATCCCGTAGAATCGCAATCTGGTCACCAAGCTTCAACGCCTCGTCCAGATCGTGGGTGATGAAGACAATCGTCTTGTGCAATTCTTCCTGCAGGTCCAGCAGGATGTTTTGCATGTCGGTGCGGATGAGTGGGTCTAGTGCACTAAAAGCTTCATCCATCAACAAGATGTCTGCATCTGTAGCCAACGCCCTAGCCAACCCAACTCGCTGCTGCATACCTCCAGAAAGTTTAGCGGGAAAGTGATTCTCGTATCCGGCCAGTCCCACTCGCTCAATCCAGCGTTCTGCTCGCTGGTGCGCTTCTCCCTTGGCGATTCCTTGGATGTCTAACCCGTAGGATACATTCTCCAGGACTGTACGGTGCGGCAGCAGTGCAAAGCGCTGAAAAACCATCGCTGTTCGATGCCGTCGGAACTCTCGTAACTGCACCTTGTCCATCTTCAACACATCGTCTGAACCAACCAAGATCTCTCCAGCAGTTGGTTCAATCAGGCGGTTGATGTGACGAATCAACGTAGATTTACCGGATCCAGAGAGGCCCATTACTACCTGCAGACTACCCTTGGGAATTTCCAGGTTGATGTCGGTTAGACCCAGCACATGCTGGTGCTCTTCCAACAACTCTTGCTTGTCGATTCCCTGCTTTACCAAAGACAACTTGGCCTGAGGTCGCGAACCAAAGATCTTGTAGAGGTGCTCAATACGAATCAGCGCTTCTGAATCAGACACCGGGCCCTCCTACTTGATGACGTTGCAACCGTTTTCCAAATGCCTGTGTGACCCGATCGAAAATGATTGCCAAAGCAACAATTGCTAACCCGTTGAAAAGCCCAAGCGCCAAATATTGATTAGCAATCGCTTGTAAAACAGGAATCCCCAAGCCCTTGACGCCAATCATCGACGCAATTACAACCATTGCCAATGCCATCATGATCGTCTGGTTCACTCCAGCGAAAATATTCGGTAACGCTAACGGGATCTGTACATCCTTGAGGCGCTGCCAATAACTCGAACCAAAGGCATCTGCAGCTTCCAACACCTGCTTATCCACCAAGCGAATTCCCAGATTGGTCAAGCGTACGATCGGCGGGAGAGCATAGATACAGACAGCCAACAATCCTGGCACCTTACCAATGCCCAACAGCATCACTACTGGAATCAGGTAAACAAAACTGGGAATCGTCTGCATCACGTCCAAAACTGGAGTGATCGTCGCTTGCACACGATCTGAGCGCGACATCAACACTCCGATGGGTATCCCAATACTTATGCAGATCAGGGTAGCAACAGAAATCATGGCAACCGTGGACATTGTGTCTTCCCACAT
>WTIF01000435.1 GCA_011522845.1 Deltaproteobacteria bacterium | reverse complement strand
CTCGGAAGTACTGTCCACCAGTGAGAGAAGCAATCGTCTGTAGCAGCTTCTCATCCAGATCACGTGATGGGTTGACCCGTCTTGTACCAAAAAAAGTTTGCACCAGCATTTCATCTGCCCCGACCCCAATCGTGTAGATCCTGACTCCAGCCTGCTCCGCTAAACGAGCTGCCTGCTCTGGAGAAATATCTCCTGCCGTGTTGGCACCATCTGTCAACAGGATCAGTACGCGTTCCGATTCTTCCAGTCCTTGTAGACGTTTCACTCCAAGCCCAATAGCATTGCCGATGGCGGTGCGCTCTCCAGCCAGTCCAATTTCGGATTCCAACAGCATCTGCTGTACAGTCTTCCGATCGAAGGTCAACGGTGTCTGCAGGTAAGCTTGTTCTCCAAAAAGAATCAGTCCCAAGCGGTCGCCATTTCTGCGTGTAATGAATTCCTGCAGGACGTTCTTGACGACATTCAGCCGGTTTGTAGGGTTGCCGGATAGCTGAAGATCTTCCTCTTTCATACTCCCTGATAAGTCCACAGCGAGCATCAAACTACGACCAGACACAGGTAGAGAAATCGGCTCTCCCACCCACTGCGGGCGAGTCGCCGCTCCCACCAGCAGTGTCCAGCACACCAGTGCTAGCAGAAAGGCCAACTGTTGTGTTTGAAAGCGGGGAGTTTGTGAACTACCAGAAAGTTGCTGCAAGCGTTCGAGGAAGGGCACCTGAAGGGCCTGCGGAGGAACTGGGGTGGCTGGCCATAGCCAACGGATCAACAGGGGAAGGGGCCAAACAAGTGCGACCCAAGGCCAGAGAAACTCGAGCATGATTCAATTGGGAAGAGCAAGTTTCTTGGTTTTGTGGAACTGGGATGCGGTGTTCTGAAGTTGAATCCACTCTTGGCACAGTGCAAACAAGTGTGAGTTCAATGGTTCGCTTGGTGGACGGTAGGGACCATCTCCCAGAATTTTACCAGGACCCTCGGTAAACTGGGTTGTGTCTCCAGTCTTGTCTAGAAATTCCAGCCAGCGTTTACCATTCAGACAAGCGACCTGTTCCCAGGGATGTGATTGCAGGGCAACCTCGCGCAACAACTGAGAGAGTTGCCGTAGGGTCTGCGGGTCAGCCTCTTGCTGTTGTAGTTGAGCCAGTTGCTTCAGAGCCAAGCGTCGTGGGCGACTACGCTGTCGCCATCGCCAAAACCACCAGATGCTTGTGCTGAGCAGTAAGAGTCCCAGAATGAGCAGAACCCACCAACCTGGAGCCCAAGGCCACGCAGAAGGTGGAGGTGGAGTAACAATGTCTCGCAACTCAGCGAGAGGGTCCATCGGATTCATGGTTGCTCAAGAGTGTTGAAGCAGCGCGGCGGGGACATCATCTTAAACAGGGGACAAAGACTTTTCCATGAAGATACTCAGCGGATCGGCTTTGTACTCACCAAAAGGTCCGATGTGCTGATAGCCCAAAGATTCATAGAGTGAGGTAGAAGCTGGTTGAGAAACTCCGGTTTCCAGGCGTAGCAATCGAATATGATTCCGTGAGGCGAGTGATTCGATTTCCTGCATTAACTGCAACCCGATCTTTGCTCTCCGGTAGCTTTCCATCACGAAGAGTCGCTTGATCTCAGCATAACTTGATTTGGTGATGAGCGCCACACAACCGACCGCTCTTTCCTGAATAAAAGCTCCCAAGAAATGATTCCCTGGTTGCAGCAATTCTTCTACCTCCAAAAGGTGATTACTCTCTGCCGGGTAGAGGTTCTCCATGTAGCGTGTTGAAGCATCCAATAGATGGTCAGCTTCACTGCATTGAATTTGCCTGATGACAATCCTGTCCTTGTTCACACTACTACCTTTGTGGTTGGGCTCACTGAACACTCATTCCTTTTCTCGGTTTTCTCTAATCCGGTTCATTCGAGTGGACATGTGAGTGGAGCCTTGTTCTGCGAGTACATTTGCTACATTGTCAAAGTCAATGGCCTCCCGGTTTTGGCTTACCTTGGATTTGCCAAGAATTTTTGTGATTTCGATCCGAAACGCAACGATGTTTTCCAACAGGTCATTTAGATAGTCACTGGGCGCATCGGCCATCCGCCAGGCTGTCTCACCATTGGTTCGCTCTTCCATCTTCTTTGTCAGTTTCCCAACAGCAGCCAGCTTGGATTTTTCGTCATTTTGGTAATAGATCTTTCCATAAATGTGCACAACCTGATAGTTCCAGGTCGGTACATGCTTGTGATGAATAGGCTTTGTGGGATACCAGTTTGGTGAAATGTAGGCATCCTCTCCACGAAAGATTGTGAGGACTTCCTGACCAGAGGAAACAAGTTGATGCAGATCATTGTTCAGTGCGAGGTGACCAAGTAGCTCCTGCTTTTCCTGAAGCATCAGTGGAATATGGTTGGCTACTATGCCTTGCTCGGTTTGAGCTACCAGAACAGCCAGAGGAAACTCGTCAATCAGTTCGTAAATCTGGCTGGGATCAGTTTCTTCAAAATGGGGAGGAAGGTACATGCTGGTGAAGTCAAAGGATAAAAATGGCTGACAGGCTCTTCACCAAAATTTATCTGTCCTCTGGAGAGCAGGCAAGATGCTTATTCTTTGGTTGTGGACTGGATTAACGGAACTAGTGCACAGGTGTTGGGTCTGTTGTTACTGCTGGTAGGAGCAGGATGCACCGTATTCGGTTAGCCTAGCGCAACACCAACATGGGCTGTTCCCGGATGTGATGGAAAGTGAAATTGGTGTAGGAGTGAATTGTCCCAATGTAATTTCAGGCGGTGCTTTCAAGAAACTTTGAAGCCACGACTCCTGATGAATCGAGGCTTCGTTAGGAGTGTGTCAGAGAGTGGGGAGTTCAGGAAGAGGTTGCTCCAACCACTTCAAAGAGAGTTCATTTAGTTTTCCGTTCAGCTTCTTGTGCAAGATGAAGACGTTGACCCACTGCAGTAGATCGAGATTTCCGCTCTTCACGCCAATGTAGCAAGGAGAGTTTGCGATGATAAACTTGGTTTCTAGATTAAAATCAGGATTGTTTTTGGAAATCTCCAGTGCAGCCATGTTCCCGGTGACAATTACATCGGTTTGCCCGGATACATAAGCGGAAATGGTAGCTGCGTTGTCCCCAAAACGGATGATCTCAGCGTCTGCTGGAGCATCTGCGCTGATTGCCAAGTCTTCCAGTGTGCCTCCAGTCACTCCCACCTTTTTGCCAGAGAACCCTTTCACGGAATCCAACTCAACGTCTGGCTTGGCAAAAGCTCCGGAGTAAAATGGAGCGTAGGCGCTAGAAAACCAGATCGACTTGGCTCGCTCAGGATTGGCACCCATCACAGAAACCACCAGATCGACTCGATCTGTCTCGAGAAAAGGAATTCTTTGTTTTGAAGTCACTGGAACCAGCTCCAGTTCAACTCCCAAGTCATCAGCGATCATTTGCGCAACCTCTACGTCATAGCCCACGTACTCGCCTTCTTCGCCCAATGACCCGAAAGGTGGGAAGTTTTCAGGGACGGCGATGCGAATTTTTCCTGACTCCAGAATGTCTGGCAGTTCTGCCGTAGCTGGTGTGGCAACCATTGTCATCAATAATGCAAGCATTATTGACAGGCTAAGCGACCATTTTTTACAGATTTGCTTGAGCATCATGTTCTCCGGATGATGTTAAGGAAATAAGTGCGCTCCGTAGGAGTCACACAGCAGTCGGAAGGTCTTGCTTGGAAACGCTTCCGAATTTGCGCTCCAGCTTCTTCGAAAATGCTGAGAGCGGAAAACAAAGGCAAAAGTAGATCAATGCCATCAGAGGAAAAACAACAAAGGGTTCTGTGCCATTAACGGGTGCATTGGCCCAGCGTTTCCCAACGTTCATCAAATCATGAAACCCGATGATGAAGGCTAAGGAAGTACCTTTGATGATTTGCACCATGAAACCAACAGTGGGAGCAAGGGCATTCCGGATTGCTTGCGGGGCAATCACCAGTCGTAGGGTTTTGAAGAATCCAAATCCTAGTGATCGTGCTCCTTCCCATTGGCCTTTGGGTACCGCTTCTATGGAACCCCGCCAGACATCGGCTAGGTAGGCGGAGGTGTAGAGAGTCAGCGCTCCGATTGCTGCGATCCAGGGATCTACATTTTGGCCAAACAGTCTTGGGATTCCGAGACCAAAAAGAAACAAGAGCATCAGCAGTGGTACTGATTGGAAGAGCCAAATGTAGGCTACGGCTCCAGTCTTCGATCTCTGTGACGGGTAGATTCGAAGCAGGGCAACGATCATCCCAATGAACCCGCCTCCAAAGAAGGCAAACAGGGAGAGATAGATAGTGAATTGGGTTGCCTCCAGCAATTGGAGCAAGACAATCCCAAAGGGCTTGCCAAAGATGGATACAAAGATTTCTTTCATGGTGCTGACCACCATGAAAACTTTTTGACGAAGACCAACCTCAGAACCCCCTTGAACGAGAGAGCCATCAAAATATAGAGGATGGTGAGCGTGAAAAAGACCTCGAAAGATCGGAAACTTCGGCTGTCTATGAAAAGGCCCGCAAACGTCAGATCACGCACTCCAATTTCGGCAATCACCCCCGTGGTTAGAAAAAGAAAGATGAATTGACTGCTCAAGGAGGGATACATGGTGGCAACCGCCTGAGGTAGCAGGATTTTCCAAAATGCTATGAAACGTGGAATTCCCAAGGTCTTTGCTGCTTCAAGCTGTCCAACTGGAACACTTAAGAATCCAGAGCGTAGTATCTCTGCGAAGTAAGCTGAAAAGTTGATGATCAGCGCCAACAGTGCGTGTGCCCAGAATGCCCACTGGTAGCCAAGAAGCAGCGGTAGTCCAAAGGCAACAAAGAAGAGCTGAACGATGAGTGGTGTGTTGCGGACAAACTCTATGAAGGTTGCTGAAAGTTGCCCTAGAACGGGCCAGCGGTGATGACGGGCGCTGGCAAGTAGAATGGCCAGTACAAAGCCCATGATTCCCGCCGAAACCGTGAGTGCAGCGCTAGTCAGGATACCTTCTGCCAATAGTAGCAGGTATTCCGAACTGCGATAAATTTCAAAAAAACGTAGTTCCACTGTGGTCTCCCCATAAATCACAGCCACATTTGGCAGCACTCAGCATGCCACTAATTAAATATTTGATATAATTGAATTAATAAATTAAATCAAGAGAAATGCCTTCAAAATCATGAGTAATTCATTGGCACTGTGGTCAATTCAAAGGCACTGTCGTACCAAGACGTTCTCTAACTTGGATCGCTCTAACCTCTCAAGTAACCTCTCGAATTCAATCACAAGAAACGGGATGTTTCTTCAGACAACCAACGCCATACTTCACCTAACAATATGCTTTATCAGTAGGTGAACTCATGTCTTCAAAGCCAACCATCAATGTCTCCATGACTTTTCATGAGTGGGGGGTGTTATTGGCTCTTTCCATTCTTTGGGGTGGCTCATTCTTTTTCAACGGTGTAGCAGTCAGGGAACTGCCAACGTTCACCATTGTGGTTGGTCGGGTCGCCTTAGCATCGGTAGCACTCTTGCTGGTGCTGAGAGTCACAGGTCAACAGCTCCCCAGGAATCCAAGAATTTGGATCGCTTTCGGTGGGATGGGGGTGTTGAACAACGTCGTGCCATTCAGTTTGATTGTTTGGGGACAGACACAAGTTGCTTCTGGTGTTGCTTCAATTCTCAATGCGATGACACCTTTATTCACAGTAGTAGTTGCGCATTTTATGACCTCGGATGAAAAAATGAATGGTAGTCGTCTTTTGGGGGTTGTTATTGGTTTCCTAGGAGTCTTCACTATGATAGGCACTGATATGCTTTCAGGAATAAGTGCAAATCTCTTGGCACACATGGCAATTCTTTGTGCAACACTCTCTTACGCTTTCGCTGGCATCTTTGGGCGTAGATTCAAAGCAATGGGGATGTCGCCGATAATCACAGCAACAGGACAGGTAACAGCCTCCAGTTTGTTTCTTGTGCCGATGGTAGTCTTGATTGAGCAACCATGGACTTTGCCAATACCAAGCGTGGCTGCAATTGCCTCCCTTGTAGGGATTGCTGTTTTATCAACAGCCTTAGCATACATTCTCTATTTCCGAATCTTGGCTACAGCTGGAGCAACAAACCTGTTGTTAGTTACCTTCCTGATACCAATCAGCGCTATTCTGATGGGAATTGCTTTTCTGGATGAGAGTTTACTTCCTAAACATTTGGTGGGAATGGCTTTGATCGGTGCAGGTATGGCTGCGGTTGATGGTCGTCCCTGGAAGAAGTTAAAGGCGCTTAGGGCTACACGAGAGTCGTGATATGCAGCAACACCAAGAAAAGGAGAGGAACGATTCTAAAGAGATCGACGAGCAACGCTGGCAAGCAGTTTGTAATCGGGACCAAATGTGGGATGGTATCTTCGTTTTCGCAGTGTGTACGACAGGTGTGTACTGTCGCCCTAGCTGTACTTCCCGAAGAGCTAATCGAGAAAATGTTTCGTTTCACGATACACCAGCACAGGCTCAGGCTGCGGGCTATAGAGCTTGTAAACGCTGCAAACCCAATCAAGTAGAATCTTCATCGCACGGCAAAGCCATCGCCCAGGCTTGCCGATCCATCGAGTTGGCAGAAGAAAAGCTTGATCTAGCAGCACTGGCAGCTTCAGCAGGACTCAGTCCCAGTCATTTTCAACGTGTATTCAAGTCACAGGTTGGTCTGTCTCCAAAACAGTATGCTGTGGCAGTGAGAAAACAGCGCTTCCGTGATGAATTGAAGTCTTCAAAGACAGTCACCCAAACAATTTATGAAGCTGGTTACGATAACCCATCACGAGCTTACGCCGACAATGCCACACCAGGACTAATGCCAAGCAAATATAAGAAAGGGGCTCTGGGAGAAAAAATCCGTTATGCCCACCGCGAAACAAGCCTCGGGAGTATTTTGGTGGCCGCAACCGATCGGGGAATTTGCTTGGTTGAGTTTGTAGAGAAAGAAGAGGCCCTGAGCGTACTGAGGGCGCATTTTCCGTCTGCAGAGCTACAAGAAGACGCAACGGACTGGAAAGAGTGGATATCAGAAGTGGTGGCCCAGATTGACGATCCTCATCGAAGACAATCCAACGATACAGCACTTCCGCTCGATATACGCGGAACGGTCTTTCAGGAAAAGGTTTGGCGAGCATTGACCGAGATTCCATCCGGTAAAACCCTAAGTTATACCCAACTGGCTCAGTCTCTTGGACAACCCAACGCAGCCCGTGCCGTGGCCAGAGCTTGCGCCTCTAATCGTTTGGCAGTTCTGGTTCCGTGTCATCGGGTAATTCGTGAGTCTGGAGACCTAGCAGGCTATAAGTGGGGCCTCGAACGAAAACAACAACTTTTGGAGCAAGAAGCTAAGGACTAATGACTGTTTTTCTCAAAGGTTAGAGGCCAAGGATGATAGCGGTTGCAGGAATGAATTTGCAGGGTTGTTGGGTAAGAATTGTGGGATAGGTACTCTGTCGGAATTAGTCAGATTCAGTGCACAAAGATTTTATATCTTCAGATCTCTTTTCAAAATTAAACTCAGAATTTTTTCAGAAGTACCATATACCAGTGATTCCATTTTGACGAAGATCGAAGGTATCTTGTTGACCGTCTGTTCTTCGTTCCAAAAAGGAACCATTGCATGCCAAATTTTCTCTCCTTTCAAACGCGAATAAACCGCGGCCAGAATATGAATGCCAATCAGCCAGTAACTCAGTGATGCAGAAAAATCGTGTAACCCTAGAGCCATTGCCTGCAGGATGCCATCTTTGAAGCCGAGGGAGAATAGGAAAGCGATCAGCAGGCCAGAGACTGGAAGCATGACAAGGCTGAAATACATGCCCAGATGAATTGAGCGGGCAAACAATATATGTACTTTCGAAATGTTATCTGGCGCTCCAACCAGAGTTGGGATTTTCCTCATGTAAAAGTAGCGAACAATCACGATGGCTAGAAAGACAATGGCAAAGACTGTTTCAAATTCTAGCAAGGCGGCGTCTTCCAGTTGAGAGATGTCATCAACTTGCTTCAAAATTCCATAA